>JBFHFG010000514.1:0-3045 GCA_041583815.1 Halovulum sp. | reverse complement strand
GTTAAGGGGGTTTTCACTATGAAAACCCCTGATTTCACCCCATCGAGTTCATGCTGGGCCGACCCTTGAACTTGGCCCGGTCGCGGCGACCGCTCCACATGCCCACCGCGCCCCAGATTAGGATATAGGCCACCCCCGCGCCCAGCACGAACAGCCCGTGCAGCGGTCCGATTGCGGCGCGGTCGATGAACTCTCCGGCGCTGCCGACGGCGGTCGGGTGGACCAGAAGCTTGCCGATATAGGCGACGGTCTGGATCAGCAGGATCCAGAAGTAGTTCCGCCGGATGCGCCGTCCGATCGCCGTCATCAGCCCGACATGGTACTGCGGCACCAGGTAGTCGTCGGCCAGCGTCTTCTGCCAGTTCGTTTCGGTCTGCAAGTCGCCGGTCGCCAGCATCGGCGCGTAGAAATGCGTCTCGATCCAGCGGCAGCGGGCGCGCCACACGTTGAAATACCGATAGCGGCGGGCTTCGAGCAGCAGGAAGAACAGGATCAGGATCCCCACCAGGATCAGCGGCAGCGGCGAGGCATCGGGCGAGGCGAAGGCGATCGACAGCGCGATCCCCAGCGTGACCACCGACCAGTTCGTCGTGGTATCCAGACGCTGCCGCCACAGGGTCGAGCGGTAGACCTCGCCGCGGTAAAGGTGCGCCATTGCGCCGATTTCGGCCGCGGTAAACTCGCGCGGTTTCGGGTGCGCCGCCGCCTCGGTCATGGGTTTCCTCCGGATCGTTTTGGTCCCGCGCTCATGATGCCGGCGCCGGTTGCGACAGTCTGACACGCGCGGGGCGCGGCGGTCAAAGCCTGCGGTGCGGGCGCGGTTGATCCACATCAAGGCCGCAAGACGCCCTGGCTGGCACATCGGGCACCGTGAACAGGACAATCAACATGCGGAAGGAGTGCGCGACGTGAGCGCAACCGACTCCCCTCCGAAACTCTACGAGGCGCAGGAACCCGTCTTTCCGCGCCGCGTTTCGGGATTCTATCGAACGCTCAAGTGGTGGATCATGGCGGTCACGCTGGGCATCTACTATGCGACCCCCTGGATCCGCTGGGACCGCGGCCCGAACCTGCCCGACCAGGCGGTGCTGGTGGACCTTGCCAACCGCCGCTTCTTCTTCTTCTGGATCGAGATCTGGCCGCACGAGTTCTATTTCGTCGCGGGCCTGCTGATCATGGCGGGCCTTGGCCTGTTCCTGTTCACCTCGGCGCTGGGCCGGGTGTGGTGCGGCTATTCCTGCCCGCAAACCGTCTGGACCGATCTTTTCATCCTGGTGGAGCGCTGGGTCGAGGGGGACCGCAACGCCCGCCTGCGCCTTTGGAACGCCCCCTGGTCCGCCCGCAAGGCCCGGCTTCGCGTCACCAAGTGGACCGTCTGGCTGCTGATCGCCATCGCCACCGGCGGGGCCTGGGTGTTCTACTTCGCCGACGCACCGACCCTGCTGCGCGACCTTTTTACAGGGCAGGCGCCCTTCGTGGCTTATGCCTCGATCCTGCTGCTGACCGCGACCACGTTCACCTTCGGCGGCTTCCTGCGCGAGCAGGTCTGCATCTACATGTGCCCCTGGCCGCGCATCCAGGCCGCGATGATGGACGAGGACACGCTGACCGTCGGCTATCGCGACTGGCGCGGAGAGCCGCGCGGAAAGCACCGCAAGGCCGAGGGCGCGGACAAGCTGGGCGACTGCATCGACTGCATGGCCTGCGTGAATGTCTGCCCGATGGGTATCGACATCCGCGACGGCCAGCAGCTGGAATGCATCACCTGCGCGCTGTGCATCGATGCCTGCGACGACATCATGGCCAAGGTCGGCAAGCCGCGCGGCCTGATCGACTATCTTGCCCTGTCCGACGAGACGCGCGAACGCGCCGGCGAAGCGCCGCGGCCCGCGTGGAGACACGCCCTGCGGCCGCGCACGATCCTTTACACCACGCTTTGGGCCGGTGTCGGCCTTGCCCTGCTGGTGGCGCTGTTCATCCGCTACGACGTGTCGCTGTCGGTATCGCCGGTGCGCAACCCGGTGTTCGTGACGCTGTCCGACGGCTCCATCCGCAATGCCTACGAGGTGCGTCTGCGCAACCAGGGCGGCGACGACCGGTCGTTCCGTTTCACGGTAGAAAGCGATCGCGCGGTTGAACTGTCGCTCGAAGGGACGTCCTATGAGACGATAACCGTGCCCGCGGACGAGACCTTCCTGCAGCGGCTGTACCTGACCGCCGCGCCGGGCAGCACGGCGGCCGAGCAGGCGACGACGGATGTCCGGATCTGGGTCAACGTGCAGGGCGATGACACGCGCGCCAGCGCCGATACGATCTTCAACGGAAAGGGCCAGTGATGACGCAGCAGGAAGCCGGGCGCCCGCTGACGGGACGCATCGTCCTTCTTGTCACCATCGGCGCGTTCGCCGTGGTGATGGGCGCCAACATGGTGCTGGTCTATTACGCGCTGGGCAGCTTTCCGGGGCTTGAGGTCAAGAACAGCTATGTCGCCAGCCAGAGCTTCGACCGCGACCGGGCCGCCCAGCAGGCGCTGGGCTGGACCGCGCGGGTCGGTTACCGCCCCGGCCGCGTGACGCTGGCGCTGACCGATCCGCAGGGGCAGCCAGTGATCCCGGCCAGCATCAGCGGCACGGTCGGACGGGCGACGCATATCGCGCAAGACCAGGCCCTGGCATTTAACACCGGGGTGGCTGAAATGGATGCGCCTGCCCGGTTGGAGCCGGGGTTGTGGCAGGTCTGGATCGAGGCGCAATCCGCCGACGGCACCGCGTTTCGCCAACGTCTGGACCTTCGGGTGGCTGAATGAGCGTTTCTGCCTGCCCGGGGTGCGCCGCCGTTCCCGCGCCCGCCAGCCGCGCCCCGGCGACGGCGGCGGGCGACAAGCTGCAATTCTCGGTTCCATCGGTGCATTGCGCGGGCTGTATCTCGACCATCGAGCGTGGGTTGGTGGGGCTGGACGGCCTTGCCTCGGCGCGGGTGAACCTGACGCAGAAGCGGTTGGTCGTCACCGCGCGCCCCGATGCGGACGTAGAAACCGCCGTGTTG
>JBFHFG010000513.1:0-3052 GCA_041583815.1 Halovulum sp. | reverse complement strand
TCGGCCGGAATCTGATCGGCGGACTGCTGGAACGGCTCGGCACCAGTGCCGTCAGGGTTGTGGGCATAGATCGCCTGCTGGACGAAGGTGTTGCCCAGGTAGTGCGGCGGCTTGATGTAGGTGAATTTGCCGGTGTTCGATTCCAGGTAGGTGCGCAGCTCTTCAAAGGTCGAGGGCACTTCGTCGGCGTCGACACGGTCCGCGTTGTAGGCACAGACATACTGTTCGCCCGACCAGGGCACCTCGGCGCCCTCGGTCTCGACACCGAAGTCGCGCAGGTTCAGCAGCGATCGTTCATCGTCGAGGTTCCATTCCAGGTTCGCGGCGTTGGGCAGCAACGGGGCAAAGCTGCCCAGCAATGCATCCTGGCGCTTCAGCGTGGCGAAGTTCTCGCCATTCAGCCAGATCATGTCGACGCTGCCCTCGCCTACGCCCTTGCCCGAGTTCTTCTCGGCCAGGACCAGGTCGACGGCGTCCTTGGTGCCGGTGATGCGGACCGGGTTCAGATCGACGCCCTTCTCGGACAGGGCCGGGGCAACCACGCGGTCCATCCACACGTTCAGCAGGTCCGAACCACCCCAGTAGTACAGGTTGACGGTGCCTTCTTCCTTGGCGCGCGCCTCGACGGCGGCCCAGTCGGCCTCGCCCGACAGGAATGCGTCGCGGAAAGCCGCGCTATCGGCGTCTTCGGCATGCACGGCCGACGCGGTGGCCAGCGCGATCAGGCTGGCGAAAGCGGCATATCTTTTCATGTTTTCCTCCTGTGTATTGTTGGACCGGCCAAGGGCCGTCAGTTCGTATTGATCAGTTTCTCAGAAGCCAGACCCGCTCGGGGGCGATGTCCAGCCAGACCGGCGCGCCGACGTCGACCAGGCGGCGGGCCTGTTCGCTGACGTTGATCCGGTGCTCCCCGCAATCGACGCTGTAGCTGACACTGGCGCCGAAGAAGTCGCGGGCGACGATCTTGCCGGGCACGCCGCCGGAGGCGGGCTGTTCGGTCATCAGGTCGATCGCCTCGCTGCGCAGCATGACCTGCACCTTGTCCCCGGCCGAGAATGTCTGGCGCGGGGCAACGCGGATCTCGCCCACGCCGGTCTCGGCCAGGTCGTCCGATTTCAGCAGGCCGGGCACGATATTCGTCGCGCCCATGAAATCCGCCACGTCCAGGCTGGCAGGCTGACGGTAGAGCGCGTCGGGCGCGTCGTACTGCGCCAGGTGGCCGTTGAAGATCACCGCCACGCGGTCAGCCAGTTCCATTGCCTCGACCTGGTCGTGTGTCACGAAGATCGTGGTGATCCCGAAGCGCTGCTGCAGATCGCGGATGAAACGCCGCATCTCGCCACGCAGCTTGGTGTCCAGGTTCGCCAGCGGCTCGTCCATCATCAGGACCGAGGGCTTGGTAATCAGCGTCCGGGCGATGGCGACGCGTTGCATCTGCCCGCCCGAAAGCTGTGCCGGGAAGCGGTGGCGGAACTGGGTCAGCTGCACGACGTCAAGGATCTCGTCCAGCCGCTGGCCGATCTCAGCGCGTGGCGTCCCGCGCACGCTCAGTCCGAAGGCCACGTTTTTTTCCACCGTCATGTGCGGGAACAGGGCATAGCGTTGGAATACCATGCCGACATTGCGGTCCTGCACCGGCTGTTCCGACACGTCCTGCCCATCGAACAGGATCGCGCCGCTGCTGGGGCGTTCCAGTCCGGCGATCATCCGCAGCGTGGTCGTCTTGCCGCAGCCAGAAGGCCCAAGCAGTGCAACCAGTTCGCCCGAGGCGATTTCCAGATCGATATTCTCGATCGCGACGAAGTTGCCGAACTGCTTGCGAACGGCGTTGAGCTGCACCTTGGTCACGTGGGCCTCCCTGTGGGCATTTTTGTATTACCCAATTTGTATCTACAAATTCCCATGCTTCCCCGCCCCTGTCAACCGATACCGTCGAGCACGGGCAGACCGTCATGCGCGGGAATGATCGGCAGCGGCGTCATCGCCGCCCAAGCCGCAAACTCCTGAAAATCGGCGGCAAATTTTCCCGGAACCAGAACGAAATGATGCTCCAGCCCGTGCTCCATCACCGAAGTGACGACATCCGCGGCAGAATATTTCCCGGTGGCCCCGGTGAACTCCGTCACCCAGCCGCGACAGCCGGTAAAGCCCGACTCGCCCCCTGCCCGGACAGCGCCCTCGACCGCGAAGGCGGCGGTGCCGCTGCGGGCCACGCGCAGCACGGTGCAGGGACCGTCGGGGAACTCGAAATCCGCGATTGCACCGAAACGCGGGCCTTCGGGGGTGCCGCGACCGATCATCGGGTGATTGATCCACGCAGGCCTGTCCTTGGCCATGTAGAGCGGCCCGCCGCCACCGTGCCACATCAGGATGCGGTCACGGTCCAGTTGCGGCGAGGTCATGTCCAGCAGGCTGCCGACGCGGCCCGTCAGCGCGCGAGTGACGATCTGGGTCACGGTGCCCAACACATCACCTTCCGAGGCAAGCGGCAGGTTGTCGATCTCTTCAAGCCAGGTTAAGGCGGCGCCGGGATGCATGCCCGGATCCTCCTGCAGCGCCGGCCAGTCAGAGACTGCGAGCCCTGCAAAGCCCTCGTCCGCGACGATGGCGCGCATCGCCAGCGCGGCACGGGCAGTCAACGCCATCTGCTCGTCCGAGACACCGCGCACGTCAGCCTTGGCAGCCATCGCGGCGACCTCTTGCGCGACGGCATCTTCGGCGCATCCGGCCATGCCTGCGGTCAGCCGATGCATGTCCACGTGGACCGGCTCGACGCCGGTGGCGCGCTTCAGCACATCGGCCGAGACTTCCATGTTGTAGAACGTGGGCGCGAGCCCCCCGATCACGCCGATCCGCGCATCGCGCAAAGCTGCCCGCGCGGACAACGCCCGCAGCGTCCGGCCCAGCCGGGCGCGCAAGGCTTCGTCGTCAGGTGCGCCGAAATACCATTGCACCGGTGCTTGCTTCAGGTCCCGCACGCCCCGCGCGATGGACAGGCTCATGTTCAGCGAAACGAAGTTGTTCAACTGAATGTCCCCCTCGTGGCTGGGTT
>JBFHFG010000512.1:0-3063 GCA_041583815.1 Halovulum sp. | reverse complement strand
GCAGGGCACCGGCAAGGACGGCCGCGTGATGAAGGAAGACGCCCTGCGCGCCCAGCCCGGCCAGGCCGCGCCTGCCCCGGCCGCCGCGCCCCAGCCCGCCGCGGTTCCGCGTGGCCCCGTGTCGGCCGACGACGCCGCCCGCGAGGAACGGGTACGCATGACGCGCCTGCGCCAGACCATCGCGCGCCGCCTGAAAGACGCGCAGAACACCGCCGCCATGCTGACCACCTACAACGAGGTGGACATGACTGGCGTGATGGAACTGCGCAACGAGTACAAGGACCTGTTCCTGAAGAAACACGGCGTGAAACTGGGCTTCATGTCGTTCTTCACCAAGGCCTGCTGCCACGCACTGAAGGAAGTTCCCGAGGTCAACGCCGAGATCGACGGCACCGACGTGGTCTACAAGAACTACGTTCACATGGGGATCGCCGTGGGCACGCCCTCGGGCCTGGTGGTTCCGGTGGTCCGCGACGCCGATCAGATGAGCTTTGCCGACATCGAGAAGCGCATCAACGAGCTGGGCGCCAAGGCACGCGACGGCAAGCTGTCGATGGCAGAGATGCAGGGCGGCAGCTTCACCATCTCGAACGGCGGCGTCTACGGCTCGCTGATGTCCTCGCCGATCCTGAACCCGCCGCAGTCGGGTATCCTGGGCATGCACAAGATCCAGGAACGCCCGATGGTCGTGGGCGGTCAGATCGTCATCCGTCCGATGATGTACCTGGCGCTCAGCTACGACCACCGGATCGTGGATGGCAAAGGTGCGGTGACTTTCCTGGTGCGCGTGAAAGAGGCGCTGGAAGATCCCCGTCGCCTGCTGATGGACCTGTAAGGGCCCGTCGGGACCGAACCGGAAGGAGTTGGTCGTGGATCATTCGGCGTCTACCGAGCGACCGACCTGCCTGCCGAAGTGCCTTGTGGTGGAGTCCGCGCGATTGCGCGGCTCCACCCGCCTCACCAGCCTGTGCCGGGACCTTGCGGTGAACGTGCAGCCGAGGCGCGCATGACCACCGAACTGACAGTTCTGACCCTCGCTGCACTGTGGCAGGTGTTGCAGTATGTGCTGATGTCGGTTCCCGCGAACCGGGAACTGGGAACGACCCGCACCCTTGGGCCACGGGACGAAGATCTTGCGACGCTTCTGTCGCCGACGACGGCACGGCTTCACCGCGCGCTGGGCAATCACTTCGAAGGTCTGATCCTGTTCACCATCGCGGTGGTCGTCGTGACGCTGGGGGGCGAAAGCTCTCCGCTGACCCGGCTGTGTGCGTGGGTCTACCTTGCGGCGCGGATCGCCTATGTCCCTGCCTATGCGCTGGGTCTGACGCCCTGGCGCTCGGTGATCTGGTTGGCGGGGTTCGCCGCGACGGCGCTGATGCTGTTGGGGGCGCTGTTGTGAACGCCCCCTGCCCGGTTCAGCCCGCGCTGTCGGCCAGTGCCAGGATGGTCTCGTCCGCGGGCACATCCGCCTGCTCGACCGTCACATACGGCGCTTCGATCATCGAAACGACGTCGTGCAGCGTGAAGGCGAATTTCGCGGCAACGGCAATCAGGAAAAGCGTAAGAAGCTTTACCGCGTTTTCTTTGGTGAGGAAGGTCATGAGGGACAATTCTCCGTTCGGGGGTGACACCTTTGTGCCGGTGGAGCACGCCGGTTTGATGTAAACAAAGTGGCAATTCTGGGTTGAGTTGCCGGGAAATGTGACAATCGACCATAATTCCGGCCTGGGCCGGGGAAGGAGACAGGATGGCAAGCTACGACGTGATCGTGATCGGTGCAGGTCCGGGCGGCTATGTGTGCGCGATCCGCTGTGCGCAACTGGGCCTCAAGACGGCCTGCGTCGAGTCGCGCGAAACCTTGGGCGGCACCTGCCTGAACGTGGGCTGCATCCCGTCCAAGGCCATGCTGCACGCCAGCCACAACTACCACGAGGCGATCACCCATTTCGATGAGATGGGCCTGGTCGGCGGCAAGCCGTCGATCGATCTGCCGAAAATGCTGGAATACAAACAGAGCACGGTCGACACCAACACCAAGGGCGTCGAGTTCCTGTTCAAGAAGAACAAGGTCGACTGGCTGAAAGGTCATGGCACGATCGAGTCCAAGGGCAAGGTCAAGGTCGGCGACGAAGTGCACGAAGCGAAACACATCGTCATCGCCACCGGGTCCGAGCCGAGCCCGTTGAAGGGCGTCGAGATCGACGAGGAACGCGTCGTGACCTCGACCGGCGCGCTTGAACTGAAGTCCGTCCCCAAGAAGATGGTCGTCATCGGCGCCGGCGTCATCGGGCTGGAACTGGGCTCCGTCTATGCCCGCCTTGGCAGCAAGGTCACCGTGGTCGAGTTCCTGGATCACATCACCCCCGGGATGGACGGCGAGGTTCAAAAGACCTTCCAACGGATGCTGAAAAAGCAGGGGCTGGAGTTCGTGATGGGCGCCGCCGTGCAGTCGGTCGAGAAGCTGAAGTCAAAGCTGAAGGTCACTTACAAGTCGCGCAAGACCGAGGAAGACACGACCGTCGATGCCGATGTCGTGCTGGTCGCCACCGGCCGCCGTCCCTACACCGCGAACCTGGGACTGGAGAACGTGGGCGTAGAACTGACCGAGCGCGGGCAGGTCAAGGTCGACAACCACCTGTCCACCGGGGTCGAGGGGATCTGGGCGCTGGGCGACGTGGTCACCGGCCCGATGCTGGCCCACAAGGCCGAGGACGAGGGCATGGCCGTGGCCGAGCGCATCGCCGGCCAGGCGGGGCATGTGAACTATGACGTGATCCCCAGCGTGATCTACACCTTCCCCGAGGTTTCGGCTGTCGGGAAGACCGAAGAGCAGCTGAAGGAAGAAGGACGCGCCTACAAGGTCGGCAAGTTCCCGTTCATGGGCAACGCGCGGGCCAAGTCCTATTTCGCGGGCGACGGTTTCGTGAAGATCCTTGCCGACAAGGAAACCGACCGTGTCCTGGGCGCGCATATCATCGGCCCCTATGCCGGCGACCTGATCCACGAGATCTGCGTAGGCATGGAGTTCGGTGCCGCGGCCGAGGATATCGCCCGCACCTG
>JBFHFG010000511.1:0-3064 GCA_041583815.1 Halovulum sp. | reverse complement strand
GACCTCCGAGAACGAGCATGGCTGCGCCTGCTGTAAACGTTCGATGAAACATGGCAGCCCTCATCCGTTGATGACCTTGTCGTGGAGACGCGATATTGCGTCGAGCGAGGACAGGATCGCACCTTCCTGCCAGGCGGGCAGATAGGAGATATGCTCGCCCGCGCAGACCACGCGATTGTCGATCTTCGCCGCGGCCTTGTAGTCACGCTCCTTCTCGCGCCAGATCCCCGAGCAGCCCAGGACCCAAGGGACCTTGTGCCACGAGACGGCGACGCCGGTTTTGAACTCTTCGCGGTACTGCGGGTGGATGCGCGCGCCATATTCCAGCGCCGCCTCGATCCGCTCTTGCGGAGACATGGCGTTGAACTCGAAACTGTCCGCGCCGCGCCAGGTATAGCCTCCCAGCAGCACTCCGGGACCGTCCGAAAGGTAACCGGTCGAGGGATAGCTGATCTGGGTGATCGGCAGATCCGTGTAGCTGATGCCGCCGTAGATATGCTCGTCCTGCTCCCAGAAGCGGCGCTTGAACTCCAGTCCCCATTTGACCGAACCGTTGTAGAACATGGTCTGGATGACGCCGCTCAGCTCGGGCGAAAGGTTGTGGTCGATCTGCCCGAGGATGGAGAATGGCAGGGTGCAAACACACCAGTCCGCCGTACTTGTCTGCCGGTTGCCCCCGTTCACGGCATCTTCCCAGGTGACGGTCACGCCGTCCTTGTCCTGCTCCAGCGCTACGACCTTGGCGTTGTAGCTCACCACGTCGCCGACTTCGCGCGCGAAAGCCTGCGCGATCATGTCCATGCCGCCGACAGGTTGGAACATGGTCAGCTGGTGGTTCAGCGTCTCGTGTGTGGCAAGCCAGGTCCACAGCTCGCTGTCGAGGATCGTCGACAGGTCGATCGGCTTCGACGGCCTCGGGGCCGCGTTCAGTCCGCCGCCGGGGCCTTTCGCATAGCCGCGGTATTCTGCCGTATCGAGACTTTCGACATACTCGTACCGCTCGTTCAGAACGCCCACCGATTTCAGGCTTTCAAGCAGCAGTTCCCGGTCGTCTGCCGACACCATGTCATCAAGCTTGCCCTGATCCACCGCCTTGGCAAGCAGTTCGGACGTGTGCCCGCGGTAGTCGGTGGCAATCTCCTTGAGCCGCTGTGGCTTTCCGTCGAAAGCACCAGCGCGATGCAGATATGTATTGTGGTTCTTCTGGATGAATGGCTCAAGCTGCACACCAAGCCGCTGACAGTAATCAAGGACAGCGTGGTGGTGGTGCGGAATGCGCCACGGCCCGGGGTTGATGTAGTTGCCCTTGGCGAAATCAACGTTCTGCGTATCGCCCCCAAGCTCGGTGAACCTGTCGCCGGCGCGCAGCGTCCAGCAGCGCCCGCCGGCTTTCTCGCGATACTCCAGCACCTCGACTTGGTATCCCGCCTTCTGCAACTCCAGCGCCGCCGTCAGACCGGCCAGTCCCGCGCCGAGGATCAGAACCTTTGCTCCCTTCGGATCGCCCTGCAGCTCGATCGGCCCTTTGTATGGCGAATTCGCCGCGTGCCCCATCGCCGTCATGGCGTGATACATCGCCATGCTGCCTGCGGTGGTGCCGATGTAACGCAACAGATCTCTTCGTGATAACTCCGTCATCTCGTTCCCCCTGCGGATCGAAACTGTTCTGGCCGGGTATTGCCCGGCCAGAACACAACCCTAGAGCGATAGCGCCATCGGTCGAGACGCCCGCGGGCATTCCTTGGGCTGGCTTGCCTTCCCTGTCTGCTGACATGGGCGATGGTGTCGATCCGCCACTGATGGGCACGATCGAGCACTAGGGACAGATGATTTCTGCCTGCAATGGCTGGCCCCTCTTTCATTGCAATTTTGATGATGAGCCTGGTGAGATTGACGGTAATCGCGTCGGGATGTTTGGCGGCCAGTGGTTCCTTCTGACTCCGGAAGGCGACAATGCGCCCTTTACTGAAGTCCCCGACCAGCGGAGCTGGCTGCACAGGGAATCGCCAGCCCCAACCAGTCGCCAGGCCCGCTCCCGGTTTCACGTTGAAGGCGTGGCCCCCGCCGATGCTACGCAGCGATTATTCAAGGCAATCCGCGTAGCACCTTGTCGGGCGTTGCGGGCAGGTTGCGGATACGCGCACCGCTGGCGTGATAGATCGCGTTCAGGACGGCCGCCCCGGCACCACAGATACCCAGCTCCCCCAGCCCCTTCGATTGCAGGGGACCGGCCCAGGCATCCCGTTCCTCGAGAAAATGCACCTCCAGCGGGGGTACGTCCGCGTTGACCGGGACGTGATACTCGGCGAGGTCGCGGTTTACGACATGGCCATCGCGGCGATCATGCTCCAGCCCTTCAGTCAACGCCATCCCGATGCCCCAGATCATCCCTCCGTGGCACTGGGATCGGGCCGTCTTGCAATTCAGGATACGCCCGGCAGCGAAACATCCGAGCATACGGCGCACACGCACCTCACCGCTTACGTCGCTGACGGCAACCTCGGCGAAATGTGCGCCAAAGGTCGATTGCCGCGCGTTCTCGAACGCATCACCTGCGTCCACGTGGCCGTGACCGGTCAGACAGTCGGCCCCGGCCAGTTCGGCAATCGTGCGGTGACGGTTGCCGCAGATCGCCTCTCCATCCTTGAGGGTGAGGTCCTGTTCTTCACAGCCCATACGCGCGGCCAACTGCTGTCGTACATCGAGGGCGGCTAGCCACACCGCATTCCCCGTCGAGGCGGCACCCCAGGAGCCACCGGACCCCGAACCAGGGGGGAAATCCGTATCCCCCAGACGTACCGTCACACGCTCTGCCGGAAGTCCTAGGGCTTCGCCCGCGATCTGGGTCAAGATCGCATAGGTACCGGTGCCGATGTCGGTCATGTCGGTTTCGACCGTGGCACCTTCCGCCGTCAACAAAACCCGCGCTTCGGCCTCGTTCATGACGTTGACACGAAAGGCCGCGGCGATGCCGCTGCCGATCCACCACTCGCCGTCGCGCCGCGCACGTGGGGACGGATCCCGCGAGCTCCAGCCAAACCGCTTTGCTCCATCGCGTAACGCT
>JBFHFG010000510.1:0-3072 GCA_041583815.1 Halovulum sp. | reverse complement strand
GGGCTGGTGAACGCGCTTTATGCCGTCTATGCCGAGGGCGCGCCGGGCTTCCAGGAGAAGTACTTCGAAATGCTCGAAGCGGGCGGGTCCAAGCACCACTCGGAACTGCTGGCCCCCTTCGGGCTGGACGCCACCGATCCGGCCTTCTGGGACAAGGGCCTGTCGATGATCGAAGGCTTCATCGACGAACTGGAAGCGATGGAAGACTGATCACCAGCCGGGGCCGGTTTCCCGACTGGCCCCGGCCCCTCGACCGACGGGGCCGCTAGCGCCCGGCGCCGGTCATTCCCAGCATGTCCGGCCGCGACCTGTCCCGCAGCGTTACCACGGTCACGTAGATCGACAGGATGGCGGCGAAGAAGCACCAGACGGAAATGAACGCGTAGGCGAAGAAGACATAGGTCCCCGCCAGCGAGACAGCCACCAGTCCGCCAAAGACCCGTATCCTGCTGTCCGATGACAGGAACAGCGCGCTGACCACGATGGCCGCGTAGACCAGTTGCAGTACCAGCCGGTTGACGTAACCGTCGTAGATTAGCGTGGTGCGGTAATCCAGCGACAGGTTCACCTGCTCCACCGCCAGCCAGTCGCGCACCAGAAATGACGGCAGGAAGATCGACAACCCGAATAGCACCCCGGTCGCGACAAGAACGACAAGGATCCGTCGGCGCGCCGGGTCAGGCTCGATCCGCAAGACAGCGAACGGCACCCAGGCCAGCCAGAAGAAATGCGAGAAGAACAGGAACCCGCGCCCCGCGCTGTCGATCAGCGCCTGGTTGCCGCTATCCACACCAAGCCACACGGCCCCTTCGATTCCCTGCTGTACTCCGAAAGCCAGTGGAAATGCCGCGAACGGCAGCCATGCCGCATTTCCCCGCCCGGTCTTGGCCATCGTAAAGATTCCGGCAGGTACGAGCGCACCGAATAGGGTGAAGCTGGCGGTCGCGGAAAAGCACATGGCAGTCCCCTGTTTCGTTGCCGACCGCACGTTTCACGTTCTGGTCCCTAAAACAGGTTAAGCACCCCGAAGCCAAGGGCGCCTTGCGCTGCATCAAGATGCGCCCCGCCGGAAACAACCGCCGAAAAGCATGGAACAGAAAAATCCCGCCAGCGGAGCGCTGGCGGGCCAATACTGCTTCTCAGATCCCCGAAACTACGGTCCCCCGACCGCTGCCCGGATTGCCGGCGCGAACCGGCTTGATCGATCGTTACTCAACGCTTACGTCTTGCGTCATATCGCCAAACAGGACGATACGCCTGACGCCACTCTTCACTCACTCTGTACCCAACTACCATTTACGAACACAGGGCGTCGGGTATCTGGGGGCAACTTATCGAAATTCCCCTAAACTTGTCCACAATATTTAGGGTTAATTCACATTCTGTTGCGCACGGACTACAAGACCGCACACGCGCTGGTGGAATGAATGGTTAACTCTCTACTTTAGCGGCGTCATAGATCATATCGATCATCTTCTGATTGCCGCGCGAGAACTCCAGCGGGCAATGGAACGGGGCTCCCTCCAGCACGCTCGCGTTGAAGTTGTCGATCTGGCGGACGTAATGCTGCGCCAGCGGGAATCGCTCGACGACCTGCTTGTTGCCATACCGAATCCGCACCACGTCATCGCCGTAGAGATGGCTGTTGAACGGGGTCTCGACCGTCAGGATCGCCTTCTCTCCGTGGAACACCATCTGCTGGCGCTGCGCCATGCGCATCGAGACATAGAAATCCATCGTGAAGCTGGGGAAACGGGCCCAGACCCGCGCCGTCGCGTCGATGCCCGCATCCCAGTCGATTTCCGCACGAATGCTTTCCGGCTCTTCGCCCGTGGCAAACCGGGTCGTGACCGAGGGATAGACCCCGATGTCACGCAGCGCGCCGCCACCCAGTTCCGCGCGGTTGCGGATGTTCTGCATGTCGTCGTTGAAGAAGCTGAACGCCCCCTGAACATGGCGCAGCGGGCCAATCTCCCCGCTTGCCAGGATCTCGTGGACACGGTGCCATTGTGGATGATGAACGACCATGAACGCTTCGGCCGCCAGACGGCCGGCGTCATCGCGTGCGGCGATCAGATCGTCGATCTCTTCGGCGCGCAGCGCGATCGGCTTTTCGCACAATACGTGCTTGCCCGCCGCCAGCGCCTTCTTGGTCCATTCGACATGGTCGCCGTTGGGCAGCGGAATGTAGACCGCGTCGATCCCGTCATCCGCCAGCATGGCGTCGTAATCGTCGGTCACGCGGACATCGCCGTAAGGCGTCGCCAAAGCTTCGGCCTTGCCCGGCGTCCGGCTGGCGACCATCGCGATTTCGCCCGCCTGGCTCATGTGGATCGCCGGAGCGACCCAGTCCTTTGCGATCTTCGCCGCGCTCAGGATGCCCCATCTGACTCGGTTCGCCATAATACCCTCCCCTAAGGTCATAATTTGGCGGAACCCTAGCGCCTGCCTCCCAGAAATGCGAGCGGCGCCGGATCTCTCGATCCGACGCCGCCCGTCACACTGCACAAGTGAGCCGTCAGTCGGCTTCGACCAGAACGCCCGAATCGACGGCAAGTTCCTTCATCGCCTTCTGAAGCTTCTCGAAGGCGCGCACCTCGATCTGGCGGATCCGCTCGCGGCTGACGTCGTAGACCTGGCTGAGTTCTTCCAGGGTCATCGGGCTGTCCTTCAGCCGACGCTCGGTCAGAACGTGGCGTTCCCGCTCGTTCAAGGTTTCCATCGCCTGCTCCAGCAGGGCGCGGCGGCTGTCCAGTTCATCCCGCTCGGCATATTGCTCGGCCTGGTTGGCGTCTTCGTCCTCAAGCCAGTCCTGCCATTCGGCAGCGCCTTCGCCATCCGACTTGATCTGAGCGTTCAGCGAGGCATCGCCGCCCGACAGGCGCCGGTTCATGCTGATAACCTCGTCCTCGGTCACGTTCAGCTCGGTCGCGATCCGGGCCACGTTCTCGGGGCGCAGGTCGCCTTCCTCAAGCGCGCCGATCTTGTTCTTCGCCTTGCGCAGGTTGAAGAACAGTTTCTTCTGCGCCGAGGTGGTGCCCAGCTTCACCATCGACCACGACCGCAGGATGT
>JBFHFG010000509.1:0-3073 GCA_041583815.1 Halovulum sp. | reverse complement strand
GCCCGAACCCGGCGTGCGCTGGCCCGGCAGCCGCCGGGCGAAGCTGGCGGCTGAACTGGACCGGCTGGCACGCCTTGCCGGGGTCGAGCGGGTCGTCTGGCCCTAGGGCGTCGCCAGTTCGTAGTGATGCAGGTGGCGTTCCTTGACGACGCCTTCCTCGGACGGGTCGACATGGGGCTTGCGCCAGTCCTTTCCGGCGAAGGTGGCCAGCGCCGCGACATCGCGCCAGACCATCACCATGCAGAACTCGTTCGGCGTCTCGGGGCGCGGCAGCCCCGCGGTGAGCGAGAGCAGCCCGTCCTGCGCCTGCATCAGCGGGATTGCCTTGGTGCGGAAGAAGGTCTCGAACTCGGCCCGCCGCTCCGCATGGACGACGGCCCGGAACACACGCACGATCATCGTCGCCTCCGGGGTTTTAGTCGCTCCATCTTATCATACCCGAAGCGATCCGGCAGTTCGTGCTATGATTGCCCGGTATTTGGGGGGGATGGGTCATGGATACATTGCCCGGTACGACGCCGCCGCGCTATTTCGGAAACGAGGGCCAGCAGCGGATGCAAGCCGCCGCCGACAGCCTATGGACGCTGGTGCAGGACGATCCGCGCTATGCCTATGCGGGACGCGCGGTCGGGATCAACGCGCCCGAAGCGCAGGACGCGCTCAGGGTCATGGCACTCGCCCGCATCCAGGGCGCGACGCTGTCGGGTTATGTCGCCAGGGACGTGCTGGAGACGTTTAAGGCAGCGGCTGCGAGCGAGGGGCTTTCGACCGATCAGTGGGATCATTTCTGCGGCGGCGCGGCCTGTATCGAGACCTGCGCGGCCTATGCCCGCGCGTTCCGCCTGCCCGGGGGCTATACCGTGCACCGAACCGGGCCGGAAACCGGGAACAGCGATTTTGACCGGATGGCGGACACCGCGCTGGCCTGCGGGGTCCTGCCCCCCGCGGCGGCGGCATTGCAGGGTCTGACGCGGCAGGGTGTGTGTTTCTGGCTGGAAGCCCCGGACGGCGGGGCTGCGGCCTGTGCAGGCGCGGTGCTGGGCGGCCATCCCGAGAGCCGTATGTCCCGGACGGCATGGTGGGGAATGTTGGCGACGCGCCCGGAGGACCGTGGCAAGTCGCTGTCGCTTTACCTCGGGGCGCTGGCGGTGCTCTATCTGCACGAGACCTGCGGCGCGGAGGAGTTCTTTACCGGCGTCCGGTCCGACAACCACGTTTCGCGCCATCTCTGCGCCAAGCTGGGTGTCGTCCCGACCTCGCTGGCGTGCATGGCCGTGCTGGACCCTGTGTTCTTCGGCAAGGACGGCTTAACGAAATAAGTTGATCCGTATAGCGGGCCTCAAAGCGCTGAGCGTCTCGGGGCGTGCCGAAGGACCTCGCGCAACGAAACTCCCGCCCGTCCGCTGGCGCGCGGCGGAACGGGGCCGAGGAAACGTTTTGCGCCCCCCTGCCCCTTGGTCTACAAGCCGCCCCAAGGCCCTTTGACCGAAAATCGCACAGGTTCGCCCACATGAGCACCATCATCGACATCACCGCCCGCGAAATCCTGGACAGCCGGGGCAACCCGACGGTCGAGGTCGACGTGACACTGGACGACGGCACGCTGGGCCGGGCCGCGGTGCCCTCGGGCGCCTCGACCGGCGCACACGAGGCGGTCGAGCTGCGCGACGGCGACAAGGAGCGGTACAAGGGCAAGGGCGTGCTGAAGGCTGTCGAGGCCGCCAACATGGAGATCGCTGATGCGCTGGTCGGGTTCGACGTGACCGACCAGGTCGCGCTCGACACCGCGATGATCGCGCTGGACGGAACCGAGAACAAGGGCCGCATCGGCGCCAACGCCATCCTGGGCGTCAGCCTGGCCTGCGCCAAGGCCGCCGCCGCCTTCCTGCAGCAGCCGCTGTACCGTTACGTCGGGGGCACCTCGGCCCGCGTGCTGCCGGTGCCGATGATGAACATCATCAACGGCGGCGAACATGCCGACAACCCTATCGACATCCAGGAATTCATGATCATGCCCGTGTCCGCCCCGGACATCCGCGAGGCGGTGCGCATGGGTTCGGAAATCTTCCACACGCTGAAGAAGGAACTGTCGGACGCCGGCCACAACACCGGGATCGGTGACGAGGGCGGCTTCGCACCGGGGCTGAATTCGACCGATGAGGCACTGGGCTTCATCATGCGGTCGGTCGAAAAGGCCGGCTACCGTCCGGGCGAGGACATCTACCTGGCGCTGGACTGTGCCTCGACCGAGTATTACCGCGACGGCGTCTACGACATGAAGGGCGAAGGCAAGAAGCTGGATTCGGGCGAGAACGCCGACTACCTGGCGGCGCTGGTCGGCAAGTACCCGATCATCTCGATCGAGGACGGCATGGCCGAGGATGACTGGGACGGCTGGAAGGTCCTGACCGAGAAACTGGGCGACAAGGTGCAGCTGGTGGGCGACGACCTGTTCGTGACCAACTCGCGCCGCCTTGCGGACGGTATCGCCAAGGGCTGCGGCAACTCGTTGCTGGTCAAGGTGAACCAGATCGGCAGCCTGACCGAGACGCTGGAGGCCGTCGACATGGCACACCGCGCGCGGTTCACCTGCGTGATGAGCCACCGTTCGGGCGAGACCGAGGACGCCACCATCGCCGACCTGGCCGTTGCGACGAACTGCGGTCAGATCAAGACCGGCTCGCTGAGCCGTTCGGACCGGCTGGCGAAATACAACCAGCTGATCCGCATCGAGGAGATGCTGGACGACACCGCGATCTATGCGGGCCGTTCGATCCTGAAGGGCTGAGGCCCCGCGGAGGCGGCCCGCGCCGCTTCCTCATGACATGGTGTCGAGCGCCTGGCCTGGCAGGTGCTCGACACGTTCGACCCCTTCCCTTCGGCCCCGGTCCCGCGGCACTTTTTGCGCCGCGGCATCACATTAAGGCCAATTTCACATTCGAGAAGACAGCATCAATCCGGCGGGCGGGGCGAGACGTCTGCGTGATTGCACGCATCAGACCTCGGAGATTCGGAGTGTCCATGAAGAACCTCATTTTGCCATCCTGCATCCTGCTGGCCCTTGCCGCGTGCG
>JBFHFG010000508.1:0-3075 GCA_041583815.1 Halovulum sp. | reverse complement strand
GCTGGACTTCGACATGCTGCAACCGCATGGCACGTTCATCGGCTCGGCCGCCGTGGTGGTGCTGTCGGACAAGGATAGCGCGCGGGACGCGGCAATGAACATGCTGCGGTTCTTCGAGGACGAAAGTTGCGGCCAGTGCACGCCCTGCAGGGTCGGCTGCGAGAAGGCGGTGAAGCTGATGCAGGCGGATGCCTGGGATCACGACCTGCTTGAGGATCTGTGCCAGGCGATGGCCGATGCCTCGATCTGCGGGCTGGGGCAGGCGGCGCCGAACCCGATCCGGCTGGTGCTGGCACATTTCGCCGACGAAGTCTGACCAATCCGGCGGAGCGCCGCTGCGCGGCGTAAGTCTTTTGCTGGAGAGGCGGGAGCGCGACACCCGGGTACCGATCGGTGCGCGGGCTTCCATCTGGCACGCTGGCGTATTAGGTGGGTCAGGATTGGCAAAGGGGCGCGTGCAATGGCGTTTTTCAGCAAACTCAAGGACCGGCTGTTCAAATCCTCGACCAAGCTCGAGGAGGGGATCGATGCGCTGGTCGAGGAAGCCCCCGCCGCGCCGGAGCCCCAGGCGGGACCGGAACCGGGAAATGCGCCGCAGGCCCCCGCTGTCGCCGTACCCGCGCCCGCCGGACCGGCTGCCGCGCCGCGCTCGGGGCTTCTGGGCCGGCTGACGGGGCGCGCCCCGGCGGAACCTCAGCGGGTGCTGGACGATGCCATGTTGGAAAGCCTGGAAGAGTTGCTGATCAGCGCCGACATGGGGGTCGAGACGGCGCTGAAGGTCGCCTCTAACATGGCCGAGGGCCGGTTTGGGCGTAAACTGGGCGCGTCCGAGATCAAGCGCCTGCTGGGCGACGAGATCGCCGCGATCCTGGAGCCGGTGGCCCGGCCCATGCCCCTGTTCCCGAAGAAGCCGCAGGTCGTGCTTGTCGTCGGTGTGAACGGATCGGGCAAGACCACGACGATCGGCAAACTGGCCAGCCAGTTCCGCGATGCGGGAAAATCGGTGGTGATTGCCGCCGGTGATACGTTCCGCGCCGCCGCGGTGGAGCAGTTGCAGGTCTGGGGCGAGCGTGCGGGCGTGCCGGTGATGACCGCGCCCGAAGGCTCGGACCCGGCGAGCCTTGCGTTCGACGCGCTGGCCCGCGCCGAGGCCGAGGGTGCCGACCTGTTGATGATCGATACCGCCGGACGCCTGCAGAACCGCAAGGACCTGATGGAGGAACTGGCCAAGATCGTCCGCGTGCTGCGCAAGCGCGACCCCGAGGCGCCGCACAATACATTGCTGGTGCTCGACGCAACCACCGGACAGAACGCGCTGGAGCAGGTGCGGATCTTCCGCGAGGTGGCGGATGTGACCGGGCTGGTGATGACCAAGCTCGACGGGACCGCAAAGGGCGGGGTGCTGGTGGCCCTGGCCGACCGCTTCGGCCTGCCGATCCATGCCATCGGGGTGGGCGAGCAGATCGACGATCTGCAACCGTTCGACCCGGCCGAGTTCGCCGCCGCCCTGACCGGGCAGGCGGACGCGCCCGGGGCCTAGTCCTCGCCGCCGACCAGGTGCTTCATCCAGCGCAACACCGCCAGGACGATCAGCGTCAGCGCGACCGCGATCGCGCCCAGCACCAGGTTCCCCGAGCCGCAGGCCAGACCGACCGCGCCCGCCAGCCACATGCTGGCGCCGGTGGTCAGGCCCTTGACCTTGCCCCCCGAGGTGATGATCGACCCGGCGGCCAGGAAGGCGACGCCGGAAGTCACCGCCTCGATCAGGCGCAGCGGGTCGATGCGCAGGCGGCCTTCGCTGTCCGCCGGTTCGGGCATGGCCAGCATCTCGAATGCGATCAGGGTGAACAGGCACGCCGCGAGGCTGATGGAGATATGCGTGCGCAGGCCCGCCGGCCGATTGCGGGCCTCGCGCTCGAAACCGATCAGGCCGCCCATGACCATTGCCGCGACCATGCGCAGCACGACGACCTGAAGTGGCAGCCCACTGAAGGGCATGAAGAAATCCTGTGGCAACATGACTCCGGAGGATGGAGCGCGCCGCGCGCGCTTCAAGGGGCGGGGATGCAATGGGCGAGCTGATCACCGGTCTTGCCGGAACCCCTCAGGGCGCAACGCTGGCGATGGGCCTGGCGCTGCTGTCTGCATTCTCGCACGCGATATTCGGTGCGCTGCAGAAATGGCGGTTCGATCCCTGGCTGACGCGCGGGGCGATCGACGGATTCTACTGCCTTGGCGCGCTGCCGGTGGCCCTGTTCGTCATGCCCCGGCCCGAGCCCCACATCTGGTGGATCCTTGCCGGGGCATTCGTGATCCACACCGCCTACAAATACGTGCTGGCAATGGCCTACGAACGGGCGGCCTATACCGTGGTCTACCCGGTGGTGCGCGGCACCGGGCCACTGGTGACGGTGCTGGGCGCATGGGTCGTGTTTCACGAGGCGTTCACCCTGACCCAGTGGGGCGGCGTGCTGCTTCTGTCGGGCGGGATCTTCGGCCTGGCGGCGTGGAACCTGGCGCGTGCACAGGTCGACCTGCCGGCGCTGCGCGCGGCACTGGCGCTGGCCTTCGGCACCGGGATCATCGTTGCCGGCTACACGGTCTACGATGCCTGGGGGATCCGCTCGACGGTGAACCCGTTCACCTTCCTGGCCTGGTTCTTCGTGGTCGACGGGCTGGCCTTTCCGGTCCTGGCGCTGCGCCGGTGGCGGCGGATGGCCGATCCGCCCTCGGTCCGGCCGCTGCTGGCCCGGGGTTTTCTGGGCGCGTTGATTGCCTATGTCAGCTTCGGGTCGGTGATGCTGGCGACACGTCTCGACAAGGTGGGCGAGGCCGCGGTACTGCGCGAGACCTCGTCGGTATTCGCCGCGCTGATCGGTTGGCTGTTCCTGAAGGAAACGGTCGGACCGGTCCGGGCGGCGCTGATGGCGCTGATCGCGCTTGGCGCGGTGGTTGTTGAATTCGGCGGAAGCTGAGAAAGGGATCAAGGCATGGCGGTCAAGGAACTGAACCCGCTGGTGAAAATGGCGCTCGAACTGGGGCCGGTCGCGGTCTATTTCCTGGCCTACCAGTATT
>JBFHFG010000507.1:0-3076 GCA_041583815.1 Halovulum sp. | reverse complement strand
CCGCTGGCCGAGCATCACCCGCGCTTTGTCGGGCTGACCGGGACCGAGGCGGAGCTGTCGGTCGCTTGGGACGCCTTCCAGGTAGAGCACAAGGTGGTGTTCGACGATCCGGAATATGGCCCGGTATTCGCTCATGGCAGCCACGTCTACCTGCTGGATCCGCAAGGCGAGGTGCTGACCCTGCTGCCGCCGATCCTCAGCGAGGCGCGGGTGGCCGAAATCGTGAAGGCCTACGCTGCGCGGTGAGGGTGCTGGCCGACACCCGCTGTTGACGCTGCGCGCCCCTTGCATGAGCCGGGGGCGGGGGCGATAGTCGGTCGACGCGTTCAGCAGGGACCGATTTCCATGGATTTGTTCGAGGCCGCCCGCGTGGCGCGCGAGAATGCCTATGCGCCTTATTCGGGCTTCAAGGTGGGCGCTGCCATCCGCACCGAGGACGGGCAGGTGTTCGCGGGCTGCAATGTCGAGAATGTCGCCTATCCAGAGGGCACCTGCGCCGAGGCCGGGGCCATCGCCGCGATGGTTGCCGCAGGCCGGACTCGTATCGCCGAGGTGCTGGTGATCGCCGACAGTCCTGAACCGATCCAGCCGTGCGGCGGTTGCCGCCAGAAGCTGGCCGAATTCGCCGATCCGGGCGTTGCTGTGACCCTTGCCGGGCTTGACGGGCCGCGCGGCGGCACCACCGTCGGGGAACTGCTGCCCGGAGCCTTTCGCAAGAATCACCTGGAATGACCTGATGTCCGAAGACGAACTGAAACAGGCCGCTGCCCGCGCCTTGGCAAGCCTGGACCTGACCAACCTCAACGACGATTGCACCGCCGAGGATGTGCGCGCCCTGTGCCACCGCGCGATGACCCCGCACGGGCCGGTCGCCGCCGTCTGCATCTGGCCGCAGTTCGTGACCGTCGCGCGCGAGGCGCTGGGCGGCTCGGGCGTGCGGATCGCGACGGTGGTCGATTTTCCCGGCGGCGACGGCGACACCGGCGAGGTGCTGAAGATGACTAGCCAGGCCGTTCAGGACGGCGCCGACGAGATCGACATGGTGATCCCCTACAAGTCGCTGATGGAGGGGCATCCGCAGATGGTCACCTCGGCCGTGGCGCGGGTGAAGGATGCCGCTGGCGGTGCGCTGGTCAAGGCGATCCTGGAAACCGGCGTGCTGGGCGAGGCCGAGCTTATCCGCCAGGCCTCGGAACTGGCGATCGAGGGTGGGGCGGACTTCATCAAGACCTCGACCGGGAAGGTGCCGATCAACGCCACCCCCGAGGCCGCCCGCGTGATGCTGGAAGTGATCGCCAAGGCCGACCACCCCGTCGGGCTGAAGCCCGCAGGCGGTGTGAAGACGACGCAGGACGCGGCCGCCTATCTTGACCTGTGTGACGAGATCATGGGCGCGGACTGGGCCTCGCCTGCGGTGTTCCGCATCGGCGCGTCCTCGGTACTGACGGCGCTGCTGGCGACGCTGGACGGCGAGGAACCGGCGGACGTGGGCGAGGGTTACTGATGCTGGCGGCGGAACTGATCGGCAAGAAGCGCGACGGCAAGCGGCTGACCGACGAGGAATTGCGGTTCGTGATCAAGGGGATCACTGACGACAGTTTCTCGGAAGGGCAGGTCGCGGCCTTTGCCATGGCGGTCTATTTCAACGGCATGACCGATGCCGAGCGGGTCGGCTTCACCGAAGCGATGCGTGACAGTGGCACGGTGCTGAAATGGGACCTGCCGGGGCCGGTCGTGGACAAGCACTCGACGGGTGGTGTGGGTGACAACACCTCGCTGATGCTGGCGCCCGCGCTGGCGGCCTGCGGGGCGTATGTTCCGATGATCTCGGGGCGGGGGCTGGGGCATACCGGCGGGACGCTCGACAAGTTCGACTCGATCCCCGGCTACAAGACGCAGCCCGACGTGGAACTGCTGCGCAAGGTGACCAAGGAGGTCGGCTGCGCGATCATTGGCCAGACGCCGGATATCGCCCCCGCCGACCGGCGGCTTTACGCGATCCGCGACGTGACCGCGACGGTGGAAAGCATCGACCTGATCACCGCGTCGATCCTGTCGAAGAAACTGGCCGCCGGGCTGGAGGCGCTGGTGCTGGACGTGAAGACCGGCTCGGGCGCGTTCATGTCGAAGAAGAAGGATGCCGAGGCGCTGGCGCGTGCGCTGGTCGACGTGGCGAACGGTGCGGGGTGCAAAACCTCGGCCCTGATCACCGACATGAACGAGCCGCTGGCGAGCGTTGCCGGCAACGCGCTGGAAGTTGCCTGCGCCATCGAGTTCCTGAAGGGGGACGAGATCGACAGCCGCCTGTGGGACGTGGTTGTGGCGCTGGGCGCGGGGGCGCTGGTCTCGGCCGGGCTTGCCAAGGACGACGCCGAGGGCGAGGCGAAGATGCAGGATGTGCTGCAATCGGGCAAGGCGGCCGAGGTGTTCGGGCGTATGGTCCATGCGCTGGGCGGTCCGCCGGATATCCTTGAGGATTTCCACACCCACCTGCCGGACGCGCACGTGATCGAGGAGGTGTATGCCCCGACCGAGGGGTTCGTGACCGCCATCGACACCCGCGCCGTCGGCTGGACGGTGGTGGAACTTGGCGGCGGCCGGAAAAAGGCGACCGACAGCATCAACCCGCGCGTCGGGCTGGACTGGCTGGCGGGCCTTGGCCGCCGGGTCGATGCCGAGACACCGATCGCGCGCATCCACGCTGCCTCGGCCGATGATGTCGAGGTGGCGCGCAAGCGGCTGGTCGAGGCGTACACCATCGGCGACGTTCCCGGTGACGAGCCGCCGCTGATCGTGAAGAAGATCCGATGAGCCGCGCGATCATCTGCGTGCTCGATTCCGTCGGCTGCGGCGGGGCGCCGGATGCCGAGGCGTTCGGCGACGCGGGTTCGAATACGCTGGGCCATATCGCCGAGGCCTGCGCGGCGGGACGCGCCGACGAGGGGCGTTCGGGGCCGTTGCAGATGCCCAATCTCGATGCGCTGGGTCTGGGGCGTGCGATTACGCTGGCCTCGGGGCTGAAGGCACCGGGGCTGGACGCGGAGCCAAGGGGCCGCTGGGGTGCGGCGACCGAGGT
>JBFHFG010000506.1:0-3078 GCA_041583815.1 Halovulum sp. | reverse complement strand
GCCGATCTGCGCGCGGCTTTCGGCCACGAACCATTCGGCCACCGGGCCTGACGCACGGCGCCGGTTGGCCGACAATGCCATCGCCAGAACAGGTGGCAGCGCCAGCACCGCCGCCAGCAGGACGGCGCCCATGACCGCAAAACCCGCTCTCAGCCCCTCACCGCGCCAGGCAATCAGCGCGGCCGCCATAGCAAGTGCCGTCGCTAGCACAGACTGCACCCGAAGTGCACGAACTTGCGCGCTGTACCATGCCTCGGCTTGTGCTGCGGCCAGGACCGGCAGGCGATGCAGCCGCCACAGGCCCGACAGCGCGGCAACCAGCGTGCCCGCCAGCGCCATGGCGAACCCGGCAAGCCACCAACCCGCGCGCAGGCTCAACTGACCGGGAAGCTCGGCGCCGTACAGCCCACGCAGACTGGCGGCGACATCTGGCAGAAGCGCACCCGCAAGCGCATAGCCCAGCGCCATGCCTGCTGCGGCCGAGATCGACGCTAGTACCAGCAGTTCGGTCAGCAGCGCGGCGGTCAGCTGCCAACGCCCTGTGCCAAGCGCGCGAAGCGTGCGGATCATCGGACGCCGCTGCTCGAACGCCAGGCCGATGGTGGAATGGACGATGAACAGACCCACGACGAAGGACAAAAAGCCGAACGCGGTAAGGTTCAGGTGAAAACTGTCCGTCAATTGCGCCAGGTCCGAGGTCGGCTGCGGCGGCGACAGGATCAGCTCCCCCCCGGCAGTGTCATCGAGGGACGGCAAGCCCCTGGGCTGGTCGGGCGCGACCAGAAGCCGGTCGATGCGCCCGGCGCGGGCCAGCAGGTGGTCGACCAGGGCGATGTCGGCGATCAGGATGCCGGGCGGAACTTCGGGCTCCGCCAGCGTGTTCCAGGTACCGTCGGGCAGGCGGGCCAGCGTATCTGCGGCGCCGATCAACTGGTAGGGGGGCGCAAGGAACGCCAGCAGGTCGGCCTCGGTCCCGATGCGCACGAACCCGGAACCGGTCGGGGGTGATGTCAGCGGATCGACCCCTATCAGGCGAAAGCTGTCGCCGCCCACCTGCCAACTGCCCTCGATAACGGGCGAGACATGCCAGCCGGCACGCCGCAGCGCGGTGTAATCCTCGACCGTCACCGATTGCCCGCCCGGCCCGGTGATGAATGCGAACCGGTCGCCGCCGAGGACAGACGCGGCCCTGTCATACGACGCGCGCGCCTCGGCGTTCAGCGCCTGCACACCGCTCCAGAGCGCGGTGGCGGAGGCAAGGCCCACGACCAGCGCGACCAGTTGCCAGGGACGGCGGCGCCAATGGCTGAGAAGTGTCGCCATCACGGTGCCGAACCCGGTCACGACGTACGCGCCCCCGCCAGGCACCCACCGGTCAGCCGTTCGACCCGGCCCAGCCGGTGTGCCAGCCGGGGTGAGTGCGTCACCAGGATCAGCGCCATGCCGGCCTCGTCGACCAACTCCAGAAACAGGTCCATGACCCTGTCGCCGGTTGCTTCGTCCAGGTTGCCTGTCGGTTCGTCGGCAAGCAGCAGCGGCGGCGCGGCCGCAAGTGCGCGGGCGATGGCAACGCGTTGCTGTTGCCCGCCGGACAGTTGTTCGGGATAGCGCGCCTCAAGTCCCTCCAGGCCCAGCCGTGCGGCCAGGTCGGCGGCCCGATCCGGATCGTGGCGCCCCGCCAGCCGGGCCTGAAGCGCCATGTTCTGCGCGACCGTCAGGCTTTGCACCAGGTTGAACTGCTGGAAAACCAGTCCCACGAGGTCACGGCGGACCGCAGCGCGGCCGGTGTCGTTCATCCCCGCCAGGTCGCGGCCGTTCAGCGCCACGCGCCCGCTGTCGGCGGTGTCCAGCCCCGCGATCAGGTGCAGAAGAGTACTTTTCCCACTGCCGGATTCCCCGACCAGCGCCATGGTTTCTCCGGCTGCCAGCCGTAGGCTGACGTTGTCGAGGATGGTCAGCCCGCCATACCGCTTTGTCAGGTCTTGTACGTCTAGCATGCGCCGGTCTTTCGCTTGATGGAGCGACGGTAGCACCCGGCGCGGGGAAGCCAAGGCCATGCGATATGGATGCGACCTCGGATCGCGCCGGGTTCCGCGTGACAAAGCCGACAGCGCGGCCCGTTTCGGGGACTCGTCGGGGTTGTACTGAATCGGGGGCTGCGACACTCTCCGCCAGCGTCCACGTTCTGAAGGAGACCGCCATGCTTCGCCCCGTCCTGATCCTGTCTCTTCTCGCCGGGCTTGCCGGTGTCGCGGTGGCGCAGACCACGCCGGTCCCGGCGAAGCGCCCGGTGTTCGAGCAGGACGTGGATTTCTACGGCGGCGACCTGCGGGCGATCTTCGACACCACGCTGGACCTGTGCCGGTCTGCCTGCACGGCCGAGCAGACTTGCCAGGCGTTCACCTACAACACCCGCGCGGCGGCCTGTTTCCTGAAAACCGACGTGACCCGGCGCGACCCCTACCAGGGCGCGCTGTCCGCGCTGATGGTGCCGCGCAGCGCGGATCAGATGGCGTTGGCGCAAGATCGCGCTTCGGCGCTGGGGTTTCTCGAACCGGGGCAGGTGTCCGCCGCCCGCGACCAGGCCGAGCGGATCGCGCTGGATTACCGCGGCGGTTCCGACGCCGAGGCGCGCCTGGTACAGGCCCGGCGCATGGCGCAGGCCGGGGACCCGCGTGGGGCGATGCAGCAGGCAGCCGTGGCCATCGCGCTGGCCGACCGGCCCGACATGTGGCTCACCTATTCCGAATACGCCAACGCGATCGAGACCGACGATTATTCCGAACGCAGGCAGTTGCGGCGCGAGGCGCTGCTGGCCGCGATCAACGGATGGCTGCGCGCGCCGGACGGACCGATGCAGGCCGCGGCGGGGTTGCGACTGGCCCAGGCGCTGGAAACATCGGGCGATGGACGCCGGTCGATCGACGCCCTTCGATTGGCGTTGGAACCAGGGCCGCGTCGCGATCTCGAGGCCGCGCTCGAGCGTGCGCAGCGGCTGTTCGGGTTCCGCATCACGGAAACCAATGTCGACAGTGATGCCGCCAGCCCAAGGGTCTGCATCACGTTCTCGGAGCCGCT
>JBFHFG010000505.1:0-3079 GCA_041583815.1 Halovulum sp. | reverse complement strand
GCGGCGGGTGGCGCGCGACCCGAAGGCCCGGCCCGGCGTACCGGTGATCTGCGTCGGCAACCTTACCGCAGGCGGCACCGGCAAGACGCCCGTCGTCTCGGCGCTGCTGGAGCATTTCGCGGCACGGGGCGTGGCGGCACATGCGGTCTCGCGCGGGTATGGCGGCAGCCTGGAGGGGCCGGTGCGCGTCGACCCGCGCAACCATACCGCCGACCAGGTGGGGGACGAGCCGCTGCTGCTGGCCGGGTTCGGCCCGGCCTGGGTGGCCCGCGACCGCGCCGCCGGGGCCAGGGCCGCCGAGGCGGGTGGGGCGCAGGTGATTGTGCTGGACGACGGGTTCCAGAACCCGGATGTCGCCAAGGACCTGAGCCTGCTGGTGGTCGATGCCGAGACCGGCTTCGGCAACGGACGGGTGATCCCCTCGGGGCCGCTGCGCGAGCCGGTCGCCGCCGGGCTGGCGCGCGCCGACCTGGTGTTGCTGATGGGCCCGCCCGAGGCGCGGGCACGGGTGCTGGAGCAATGGCCCGCGCTGCGCGCAAGGCCGGTGGCCGGTGGATCCTTGCAGCCGCTGCCGACCGGAATGCCGTGGGAGGGGCTGCGCTGCCTGGCCTTCGCGGGGATCGGACGGCCCGGCAAGTTCTTCGCCACATTGCGCCGGACGGGCGCCGATGTGGTCGAGACGCGGTCGTTCCCGGACCATGCCGCCTATAGCCGGGCGATCGTGGAACGGCTGCTGCGCGAGGCGGCCGCGCTGAACGCCCAGCCCGTTACGACCGAGAAGGACGCGGTGCGCCTGCCGCCCGACCTGAAGCCGAAATTCCTGACCCTGCCGGTGCGGCTGGCGTTGGCCGAGCGGGACGCACTGGACGCCGCGCTCGACCGGTTGGCGGTTTAGCTGGCCAGTTCCTCGTCCAGCCGGGCGGCGAAATCGTCGTAGGACATGTTCGCCTCTTTCTCGCCGTTGATGATGAAGGTCGGCGTGCCCTCGATCTGGTCGGCCTCCATGTTCTTCTGGAAGTCGGCGACCAGCGCCTCAGCCCAGGCCTGATCCTGCACGCAGGCCTGCATCGCATCGTCGGTCAGCCCGGCCTGGCGGCCGATGGCGAACATCGCGGCCAGCGCGTCCTGCGCGGTTTCCTGACGCGACCAGTCGCCCTGCTTCTGGAACATGCGGTCGACGATGCCGAAATACTTCTCGGCCCCGCCGCAGCGCGCGACCATGGCGCCCCACAGGCCCAGGCGGTCGAAATAGACATCGCGCACGATGAAACGGACATTGCCCGGCTCGATGTAGTTTTCCTTCAGCCGCGGGAACACGTCCATGTGGAACCGCGCGCAGTGCGGGCAGGTCAGCGAGGCGTATTCGATCACCGTCACCGGCGCGTCCTCGGCCCCCATGGCCATCACGTCGACGGTGCGGCCCGCGGTTTCGGCGGACTCGTCGGTCGCGGCATCCTGCGCCCACGACGGCAGGGCCGGCGCAAGGCCGGCGACAAGGCCGGCACGCAGCACGGCGCGGCGGGTGGGTCGGATAAGGGTCATTCAGCTCTCCTTCGATGGCGACCCGTTGCGGGTCATCACGTTTTGTCCCAGCAGTTCCAGAGCGCGGCGCAGGCTGTCGTCGCCGACGCCCTCGACCGCCTGCGCGGCCTGCGCCTGCACCTTCGGGTCCGGGCGCGGCGTGGTGTCGGGCTTCGGCGCCAGGAAGGCGGCCTGCGCCTCGGCGAAACCTTGCCCATCTTCCTGCGCGATGCGCACCCGGCTGATCGCGTTGTAGCCGTAGCAGGCGTTTACCCGCTGACGAATCGTCTCGGTCTGCATCTGCACTTCGGGCGCGCGGGCACCGTCGCAGGCCACGGTCAGCGTCGCGCCGAAACCTTCGCGCGTGTAGCTGACCTTGAGCGGGCGGGCGATCGGCGCGATGTCGGGGCCCACGATCTCGGCCCAGCGGGTCAGCAGGCGTGTTTCGGCAAAGCCGCGCTTGGCGCTGGCGCCCTGGATGCGGGCGCCCAGCAACGCGCCCGCCTGCGTGAAGCGGCGCATGCGCTTCGCGGTCGGGGTGGCCTGGGTGGTCTTGCGCATCGGGTCGAGCCTCGCCAAGGGTGTGGTGCGGACTTTAACGTCTGTGGAACGGACAACCAGCCCCAGCCTGTCGTGAAAGGCAATAACACTTGCGTGAACCTTCCCCCGAAACGTTGCTGGACTGGTACGACCGCCATGCCCGCGCCCTGCCGTGGCGGGTGCCGCCCCGCAGCGCGCGGCGGGCCGATCCCTATCATATCTGGCTGTCCGAGATCATGCTCCAGCAGACCACGGTGGCGGCGGTCG
Source organism: Halovulum sp. (assembly GCA_041583815.1). Taxonomy (GTDB): domain Bacteria; phylum Pseudomonadota; class Alphaproteobacteria; order Rhodobacterales; family Rhodobacteraceae; genus Halovulum. The sequence continues at coordinate 751 of JBFHFG010000505.1, read as the reverse complement.
GGCCCTATTTCGCGAAGTTCACCAAGGCTTGGCCGACGGTCGCGGACCTTGCGGCGGCCGAGGACGCCGACGTCATGTCCGCCTGGGCGGGGCTGGGCTACTATGCCCGCGCCCGGAACCTGCTGAAGGCGGCGCGGGTCGTCGCGGGGGACTTGGGCGGCGTGTTCCCGGACACCGAGGCGGGGCTGGCCGAACTGCCGGGGATCGGCCCGTACACGGCGGCGGCGGTGGCAGCCATCGCCTTTGATCGGCGCGCGGTGGTGGTGGATGGCAATGTCGAGCGGGTCATGGCGCGCATCCGCGACATCCGGACCCCGCTGCCTGCCGCCAAGCCCGACATCAAGGCCGCCGCCGGGGAGCTGACGCCTGAGCACCGGCCCGGAGACTATGCACAGGCGGTAATGGACCTTGGCGCCACCGTCTGCACCCCGCGCAGCCCCGCCTGCGGCATCTGCCCGTGGATGGATGCCTGTGCCGGGCGGCTTGCGGGCAGCGCGCCGGATCTGCCCCGGAAAGCGCCGAAACAGGCCAAGCCGGTGCGGCAGGGCATCGCCTATCTCGCCCGCCGTGCGGACGGCGCGCTGCTGCTGGAAACCCGGCCCGACAAGGGCCTGCTGGGCGGAATGCTGGGCCTACCGGGCACCGACTGGGCCGAGAACGCGCCGGAACCAAGCCCCCCGGTGCAGGCCGACTGGCGGCAGGCCCCGGTCGAGGTGCGGCACACGTTCACCCATTTCCACCTGCGCCTGGG
>JBFHFG010000504.1:0-3085 GCA_041583815.1 Halovulum sp. | reverse complement strand
GTTTGCTGCGGTGCAGGTTCGGACAGGTCCGGGGGTGTTGCGGCGGAGGGGACCACCTCGATCGCCTGGATCCAGCCACCGCCGCCGGTCCGGCTTATCAGCAGGTTCAGGTGGGCCGGGTCCGCACCCCTGCGCCGGGCCGAGATCACGCGAAAGTCGGTCAGGCTGACCTCCATCGCGGGGGGCGACAGAACGCGGGTCCCGATCCGGTAGTCGAACCCGCCGCAGTCGGCGGTTGCGCAATCGAGCAGGATCTCGAACCCCGCCTGTTCCAGTTGCGGGCGCAGCGTTCGCGCCAGGGCCAGCGTGCCGGGCCCGCCATCGGGCAGGCGCCAGGCGCGGATATGAACGCGGCCTTCCACCGTTTCGACGGGCTTTGCCTCGGCGGCAAATCGGCCGGTGGGCAGGGCGTACTGGCCGGGGTCCCGAACGCTGTCATGGGTCACGGTCGCCCCGGTAGGAAGCTTGAGCGGGGTCTGCGCGGTTACGGTGGCGCCAAGCAGCAGCGCGACCAGCAGGAACGGCAGGGCAAACAGATGCCGCACGGTCAGCCCGGCGCCTGCCGATAGTGATAATGAGTCACCGGGCGCATTCCGGCCGTGGTATAAAGTGCGTTTGCCGCGTGGTTGGCATCGGTCACGGCCAGCGCCAGCCAGTCGACCCCCTGCCGCTGCGCCCAGCCGGCGGCAGCAGACAGCAACGTGCGGCCATGGCCCTGCCGACGCATGTTGGCTGAAATCTCGATCGCGTGGATCATCGCCAGGCCCTGCCAGACCGAGACGAAGGCCACCCCGGCGGGCTGGTGCGCCGAACGCGCCAGCAGCCAGGTTCGCGGCGTTGCAGCCCGCGCCATCACATCAAGCCGGGCGGGGCCGATGCCGCCCTCGGCCCAGATCTCGGCCATCACGGCGAGCGCGAAATCGCAGCAGCAGGTGCGGTCGCCGGGGGCGGTGATCCGTGCGATCTCTGCCGTTGGGCCGGCGTAAATTGTCACCGGATCGACCAGCCGGTACGCCCGGTCGTCCAGCGCCTTGTCCAGCGCTTCGTCCTGCGGGCGGAGCATGAAAAGCGGCGTCTGGCCGGCATCCCGCATCGCGGTCTCGGCCACGTCGATATCGCCGCAAGGGTCAAGCGGGGTGGCCGCGCTGACCCGCTTGCCGCCGCCGGGATCCAGTCGCAGCGTCCAGCCGGGAATCGTCCGCCGGTGCTGTGCGGGCCACGTCCGGTCCATCGCTTCCAGGACCTGGGCGGCATCGGGAAACAGGGGAGAGAGGGTGGTCTGCACGTGTATCGACGCTCCTTTCCAGCGGATAATGACGGGGCCGGCGACCGAACGCCAGAGCAGCTGGGGACGTCGCGAAACTTTCATTTGACGAATGCGCCGAACATTGCCATGTTACCGCTAACAACGCCGCGTGACCGATGGTTGCGGGGTGTTATGCCGGGCCAGCCCGGCGCGCACAGGGGGCGCGGCCTCATCAGGGCCTTGGTCGTTGCCTTCTTTCTGCAAGGGGTGCCTCGTGCGGCTCTCCCCGGACACATCCCTTGCAGGGCCCATTCCTGCGCCATGGCGTCGCTCTTGCAGCAACCGCCTGAGCGTGTAGTTAGTCGGGCGCGCCCCCATTGCAGGGCGCGCCCGATACGTTTCGGCCGTCGCGCCGGACAGAAAGTCGAGGAAAGGATCCCAGATGACGATCAAGGTAGCGATCAACGGATTCGGCCGCATCGGCCGCAACGTGCTGCGGGGGCTGATCGAAAGCGGACAGACGGACGTCGAGGTCGTGGCGATCAACGATCTGGGCCCGGTCGAGACCAACGCCCACCTGATGCGCTATGACAGCGTGCATGGCCGGTTCCCCGGCGAAGTGACCGTCGACGGCGACACCATCGACGTCGGTCGCGGCCCGATCCGCGTCACCGCCGAGCGTGACCCCAAGGCCCTGCCGTGGTCCGATGTCGACATCGCGCTGGAGTGCACCGGCATCTTCACCGCGCGCGACAAGGCGGCGATGCACCTGGAGAACGGCTCCAAGCGGGTGCTGATCTCGGCCCCCGGCGCGGATGCGGACAAGACCATCGTCTATGGTGTGAACCATGACAGCCTGACCGCCGAGGACACCGTGGTGTCGAACGCGTCGTGCACCACCAACTGCCTGGCTCCGGTCGCCTATGTCCTGCAGAAGGCATTCGGCATCGACCACGGCTACATGACGACGATCCACAGCTATACCGGTGACCAGCCGACGCTGGACACGATGCACAAGGATCTGTACCGCGCCCGCGCCGCTGCGCTGAGCATGATCCCGACCTCGACTGGTGCCGCCAAGGCTGTCGGCCTGGTGCTGCCCGAGCTGAAGGGCAAGCTGGACGGTTCGGCCATCCGCGTGCCGACGCCGAACGTTTCGGTTGTCGATCTGAAAGCCGTGCTGGCCAAGTCGGTCACCGCCGAAGAGGTGAACGCCGCGATGAAGGCCGCCGCCGAGGGTGAGCTGAAGGGTGTGCTCGGCTACGAAGAAGGGCCGCTGGTGTCGTCGGACTACAATCACGACCCGCGCTCGTCGATCTTCGCCGCGCCGCAGACCAAGGTGCTGGAAGGCACGATGGTTCGCGTGCTCAGCTGGTACGACAACGAATGGGGCTTCTCGAACCGGATGCTGGATACCGCCCGGGCGATGGCAAAGCTGATCTGATCGCGGCCCGACCGGGCCGATAGGTCAAATTTTAGGCATCCGGCGCTGGTCGCGCCGGGTGCCGTTCACCCCTCTTCAACCTTCCGGCGCGATACCTCGAAGCTGACCACGGCAGTGACCGTTCAGCGAAGGTGGATAAGGTGGCCGGCAAGGCATCCCAGACAGTTTCTGCGCAGGCGGGCCCGGTGCAGATCGCGTTGCCCGCACGGGTGACGCTTTCCGACGCCGACAGGCTGGGGGCGCAATTGCGCGGTGCGGGGCTGGCCCCGATCGAACTGTCTGCGGAAAAGGTCGAACGGATCTGCACGCCCGCCGTATTGTGGCTGGTGGCGGCGATCCGCGCGCGGCCCGATGCCGGGATCCGGGTTTCGGGCGCATCGCAACCCTTTTCCGAC
>JBFHFG010000503.1:0-3089 GCA_041583815.1 Halovulum sp. | reverse complement strand
CGCAAGCGGTCGACCCTGTCCATTCCCGTCCCCTTCCCTGCTTTTGCAACCGGTCTCAACAGTCATACGGGGGAATGGACAGGCAGCGCAAGCGGAGGTCCCGAACAGTGCTCAGAATCCGACCTTGTCGGCCCCTTTCAGTTCCAGGATTTCGCGCGCCTCGTCGGGCGACGCAAGCTCCAGCCCGAGGCCCTCGATAATCTGGCGCACCTTGGTGACCTGTTCGGCGTTGGATTTCGCAAGCTGGCCGGGGCCGACCCAGAGCGAATCCTCCAATCCGACGCGGACGTTTCCGCCCATTGCCGCCGCCATTGCCGCGATCGGCAGCTGGTTCTTGCCCGCGCCCAGAACCGACCAGCGGTACTGATCACCGAACAGGCGGTCGGCGGTGCGCTTCATGTGCATCACGTCCTCGGGGTGGGCACCGATACCGCCCATCAGCCCGAACACCGTCTGGATGAACAGCGGCCCTTTCACCAGACCTTCGTCCAGGAAGTATTTCAGGTTGTAGAGATGCGAGGTGTCGTAGCACTCGAACTCGAATTTCGTGCCGAGCGGCCCCAGCGTGGTCAGGATGTATTCCACCTGCCCGAAGCTGTTTTTGAAGACGATGTCCCGGTTGCCGACATAGTCCCGTTCCCACTGGTGCTTGAGATCAGGAAAGCGTTTGAGCATCGGGAACAGGCCGAAGTTCATGCTGCCCATGTTCAGCGAGGCGACCTCGGGGCGGTGCGTCTCGGCCGGGCGGACGCGTTCCTCGATGGTCATGGTCGGCGCGCCACCCGTGGTGATGTTCACCACGCAGTCCGAAGCCTGCTTGATGACCCCGAGGAAGGGCTTGAACGCCTCGGGCGACTGGTCGGGCCGGCCGTCCTTGGGGTCGCGGGCGTGAAGGTGCACGACAGCGGCGCCCGCTTTCGCGGCGCCGATCGCGGCCTCGGCGATTTCGGCGGCAGTGACCGGCAGGTGTTCGGACATCGACGGGGTGTGGATTGCGCCGGTGACAGCGCAGGTCACGATGACCTTGCGGGGCTTGGCCATGATGGGCTCCTTCAGGGTTGTTCTGACGCCAGGTGGCGACGCAGGGCGGCAAGCCGCCGGTCGCGCTGGTCCTGGCGGCTGCGGATCTTGTCCGGGCTGCGGTCCTGCGGCCAGGTGGCCGCGATCTTCTCGGCATTCGCTACCGAGAACACCTCGGGGCCGGCGGGCGCTTGGGCGAGGCGCGCATAGAAGCCACCATATCGCGTCACGTAGTCCACGATGCCGCCCGGCGCGTTCAGGTCGATCGTCTCGATAGGGCCCATGAACGCCCAGCGCAGGCCGAGCCCGTGCCTGATCGTCGCGTCGAGGCCCTCGACGCTGACGACATCGTCGCCCAGCAGGCGCATCGCCTCGGCCAGAAGTGCGCCCTGCAAGCGGTTCAGCACGAAGCCGTCGCATTCCTTGTTCATGCGGACGGGAACCTGCCCGATCCCGGCATAGACGGATTCGGCACGATCCATCGTTTCTGCGCTGGTCCACGGACCCGGGCACAGCTCGACCACTGGTACAAGGTGCGGCGGGTTCACTGGATGGCCGACAAGGCACCGCTCGCGGTGGGCAAGCCCTTCGGTGAACCGCGACGGCACGATGGCCGATGTCGAGGACGAGATGACCGCCCCTGCCGGGGTCGCCGCGTCGAGCCGGGTGAACAGGTCCTGCTTGATCTCAAGCTGTTCGGGGCCGTTCTCCTGCACGAACTCCGCATCCGCCACCGCCTCTTCCAGCGTGGCGGCGGTGCGGATGCGCGACAGCGTGCCCTCGCGATCATCGAGCAGGCCTTCGGCGACCAGTGTATCGCATAGCATCGCCATGTCCTTGGCAAAGCGGTCGAGAACCCCGGCATCGGCATCCCAGACACGTACATCGTGCCCTGCCCGCGCGAACAGCGCGCTCCACGAGCGGCCGATCAGTCCCGCCCCGATGATGGCAACCGTTGAGGTCATGTCCGTCCCCTTCCTCAGAGCCACAGTACTTGGCGGCGCAGTTCAATGTCATGGGCCAGGGCCGCCGACGGCCCCTCGTGGATGATGCTTCCACGTTCCAGCGCTACGGTCCGGTCCGACAGCGTCAGTGCCAGGTCCAGGTTGTGGTCCACGATGATGATTGACACCTCGCTGCGCAGGCGGTCGAACGTCTCGAACAACTGCTCGACCACCGCCGGGGACAGGCCCTCGAACGGTTCGTCCAGCAGCAGGACGCGCGTGTCGCCTGAAAGCGCGCGGGCCACTGCCGCCATCTGCTGCTCGCCGCCCGACAGGTAGTCGGCGGGCGTGTCGAGCCGTTCGCGCAAACGGGGAAAATACGTGAAGATCCTATCCTCGTCCCAGTGCGAGCCGGCACCGGTCTGGCGGCGGATGCGCCCAAGTTCCAGGTTATCCTTGACAGACATGCCCGCGAACAGCCCGCGTCCCTGCGGCACGTAGGAGATGCCCGCACGCGCCATCGCGGCCGAGGGCCGGCCCTGGATGGGGGTGCCATCCAGCCGGATCTCGCCGCTGCCCACGGGCGCGATGCCGATGAGGGATTTGAGCAGAGTGGACTTGCCCGCGCCATTGCGGCCCAGCAAGGCAAGGATCTCTCCCTGGCGCAGGTCGAAGCTGACGTCGTTGATGATATGGCTTTTGCCATAGCTGACGTTCACCTTGTCCAGCGACAGAAGCACCTTGTCCTGCACCGCGCTGTCGCGTTTCTTCGCGGCGACGGCGGTGGTGCCCGAGCCGATGTAGACTTCCTGCACGCGGGTATCGGACCGGGCGTCCTCGACGGTGCCGTCCAGCAGGACCTGCCCTTCGTTCATCACGGTCACGTGGTCTGCCAGTTCGAACACCCGGTCGATGTCGTGTTCGACCAGCAGCACCGGAATGTCGCGCGACAGCGATTTCAGCAGAAGGCCGATGCGTTCGCGTTCACCAGCTCGATCTGGCGTCCGCCTGCCCCGCCGTTGGCGTTCACATGCTCGACCGCCAGCTTGATGCCCATCTGGGCATACTCGCCCAGCGGGCCGAGGAAGCCGGTGGTCGGTGTCAGGTGGCCGATCTTCAGCGGTG
>JBFHFG010000502.1:0-3091 GCA_041583815.1 Halovulum sp. | reverse complement strand
GGTGGCTGGGTCCTCGGGCCTGCTGGCCGAGATGGCCGGGTTCCGCCTGCCTGTCGAGTCGGTGGCCCTGCAGGCGCTGGTCTCGGAGCCGATTAAGCCGGTGCTGGACTGCGTGGTCATGGCGAACACGGTGCATGGCTACATCAGTCAGTCGGACAAGGGCGAACTGGTGATCGGTGGCGGCGCGGACGGGTTCAACAACTACACCCAGCGCGGCAGCTTCCAGCACGTCGAGGAGACCGTTCGCGCACTGGTCGAAACGTTCCCGCTGATCAGCCGCCTGAAGATGCTGCGGCAATGGGGGGGGATCGTGGACATGACCGGCGATCGGTCCCCGATTATCGGGCGCACGCCAGTACCGGGGATCTTCATCAACTGCGGTTGGGGGACGGGCGGGTTCAAGGCAATCCCCGGCTCGGGCTGGGCCACCGCCGAAATGCTGGCGGACGGCGCGCCGCGGGCACTGGCCGCGCCATTCTCGCTGGACCGATTTGCAGAAGGGCGGATGATCGACGAAAGCGTCGCCGCTGCGGTGGCGCATTGATCGTTGCGCCAGATCAGCCCCCCGGAAACGCGAAAACCGCCAGTGCATCTCTGGATGCACCGGCGGCCTGTTCGCCGAAATCAGAGGCCGCGACCGAAGTCGTAGTGGTCGGGTGCCGAGCGGACGCGCGGTTTGTGGACCGGCGCAAGCACGCGATAGAGGGTGAAAAGCGCAGCCGCGAGCAGGATGTAGAGGGTTACCCCGTTCGTGGCGTCCGTCGTCTCGATCCCGAAGGGCTCGTAGAGGAAAGCGCCAATCGTCTCTTTTGCCGTATCATGAAACCTCTGGAACTCAGAGATCCAACGTTCGTTCTCAGACATTCGCATGCCCCCGATGTTTACGCAGTAACCAATTACACTTGCAGTAATAATACATCATTTACGGCGCGCAGCCAATCGCCGCGACCGAGGGTGCAGACCCTCACACTCTGCGGCGACGGACCTCGGAAAACCGGCCGGAACGCCATGACGTTTCCGCTATATGTGTATGTTTGCAATAATGAATTCGGTGGTGGGGCATGTGACCTCGAGGTGACGGTAGTAAAATGTGGCGATAATATCTGGAATCGTGATTGTGTTGCCTCAGTTCCGTCGATTTGTCCGGGATCGCCCTTGACCCCTGCCAATGATTCGTCCCTGCTTGGCTGGAGGCGCCCATGCTGTTGCTGACATGTCCGAACTGTGGCGTTACTGCCGAAGAGACGGAATTCCACCCGGGCGGCGAAGCGCACCTTTCGCGTATGGGGCCGGGCACGGACGACGGTGCCTTCAGTGATTACCTGTTCACGCGCAAGAATCCACGCGGCGTTCATTTCGAGCGTTGGCGTCATGCGTTCGGTTGCGGCAAGTGGTTCCACGCGGCGCGATGCACCGCGACGCTGGAAGTTTTCGGAACTTACAGTGCCCAGGTTTCGGCCCCGCCAGACCACATCCTGAAGGCGATCCGCGCAAGGCGCCCCGAATGGAAGGCAAAGCCATGACCACGCGCCTGTCCCGTGGCGGTTTGTTAATCGACCGGTCCAAGCCGGTCGAGTTCTCGTTCAATGGCGCCCGGCTGAAGGGATATGCGGGGGATACACTGGCCTCGGCGCTTCTGGGCAACGGTCGATCACTGGTCGGCCGGTCGTTCAAGTACCACCGGCCACGCGGCGTCTTTGCCAGCGGCGCAGAGGAACCCAATGCGCTTGTCAGCCTTGGCTCGGGCGATCGGATGGAACCGAATCAGCGCGCCACCACGACCGAACTGTTCGAGGGGCTGGAGGCCCGTTCGCAAAACCATTGGCCCAGCTTGGAAAATGACTTGGGCGCCGTGAATGCGGGCCTGTCGAAATTCTTCCCGGCGGGGTTCTATTACAAGACCTTCATCCACCCCCGCGCGGCGTGGAAGCACCTGTTTGAACCGGTCATCAGGCGTTCGGCCGGGTTGGGGCCGGCACCGAAAGTGGGCGATCGCGATCCGGATACATACGAATATTTCTATGCCTTTGCCGATGTTCTGGTGGTGGGTGCTGGAATTGCCGGACTGACCGCTGCTCGACGTGCTGCCGAAGCGGGGGCGCGGGTGCTGTTGGTTGAGCAGTCCCCGAACGCGGGAGGTCTCGCACTTGCGGATGGCGACCGGGTTGACGGGAAGGACGCTTCTGCGTGGGTGGCCGAGCAGATCGCGGTACTCGAGGCGATGCCGAATGTCACGGTGCGCCTGCGCACCCAGGCAGCCGGGGTTTACGATCACGGTTATGTCCTTGCCGGGGAACGCGTCGCGGATCACACGCCCGGCGACGGGCGACCCCGCCACCGGCTTTGGCGTATCCGGGCGGTGCACATCATTACCGCGACCGGCGCGATCGAACGGCCTTTGGCCTTCGCGGGCAACGACCGGCCCGGGGTGATGCTGGCCTCGGCGGTACGGGACTACGTAACGCTCTATGGTGTCAGTCCCAGCGACCGAACCGTCATCGCGACCTGCAACGACGATGCCTACCGCACCGCGCTGGCCCTGCTTGATGCCGGCCTTACGGTCCCGGCTGTGCTTGATGCGCGTGCGCAGGCTGACGGGCCGCTTGTGCAGGCCGTCCGAGATCGGGGTGTCCGGGTTGAAACCGGTCGCGGTATCGCACAGGCGGTAGGTGGAAAGGCCGGGCTGAGTGCGGTCGGCGTCTGCACGCAGGCGGGCGAGGGCGCGGTGCTGGAGGAAATCCCCTGCGATTGCGTGGCGGTTTCGGGTGGTTGGTCGCCAGTCGTTCATCTTTGGTCCCACTGCGGCGGCAAGCTGAACTGGGATGACGATCATGCGATGTTCGTGCCGGATCCGGCGCGTGCACCGATTAACCATGACAGTAAGCCGATGGTGGCGACTGCGGGCGCTGCCTCGGGGGCGCTGCGGGCGAATGCGGCGCTGGCGGATGCGGCGGCGGCGGCCGACCGCGTGACCGAAGCGCTGGGGCTGAGCACGGATCTGCCGGTACCGCAGGCCGACGTGGTCAGCGAAGGCGCATCCGAGGCAGTCTGGATGATGCCGCATGGTGCTTCGGCCAAGCTGCGGGAAAAG
>JBFHFG010000501.1:0-3107 GCA_041583815.1 Halovulum sp. | reverse complement strand
TAGAGCGCTTCGTTCACATCGAAGATGTCGGGAGTTCGAGTCTCTCATCACCCACCAGTGCGCTGGTCCGGGCCACCCGTGGCCCTCATTTCCGACCGTCAGAAAGAACCGCACGCAAAGCCGCGATATCCGCTTGACGCCGGTTCGGCACCTCAGTATCAGGTCCGGACCGCGGGGCGCTGACCCCGCTGGGGGAGAGCGGTTGTAGCTCAGCTGGTTAGAGTGCCGGCCTGTCACGCCGGAGGTCGCGGGTTCGAGCCCCGTCAACCGCGCCACTCCCCTCACTTAGGCGCACGCCGCAATGCGGTTGTAGCTCAGTTGGTTAGAGTGCCGGCCTGTCACGCCGGAGGTCGCGGGTTCGAGCCCCGTCAACCGCGCCACTTTCCTCGCATCAGGATCGGGATTATCCGCCCTCGGGCGGCGCCCCTCATGCCGTCAGGGACGCTGCAGCACAAGGCAATCGTCCCGCGGCTTCAGTCCTTTGCCATATTCATCCCGCTACACGGCGTAGTTGCATTATTTTCACAGATTGTTCGCTTTTTCGACACCTTTCGCTGCTTTCCCCTAGGTCATCGGTGCGTCGTAATTTACGTTGCGCCTACAGCGAATGGAGAATGCGATTATGACTACCTACACGATCAGTGGCGCGAATTTCGACGTGAATGACAGCACCAACACGGTGAACTCGGCCGTACCCGCCACAATGACGATCGTCGTAGCCGACGACAATGCCGGTTGGAACTACGACATTCTGGAACACAGCTCGGACGAGACCTCCGAAATCGATCCGGACATCTTTTACGCGAATGTATACTTAGATGGAAACATGGTCGATCTGACCGGTGACCACTTCTTCTGGTTCGGTACGGCCGAACTGTCCGGTGGCGAGGAACTCACGTTCTTCGAATGGGAAATCGACGGCGGCGAGACGTACAACTTCTTCTACCAGACCGACATTTCCACCGCGCCCGACTGGTCCACCGTGTCCGGCATGCAGGAAATCCTCGACAACCTTGAGGGGCTCTCCGGGCCAAGCACCAGCGGTTTCCTGAACTTCGGCTTCTTTAGCCAGGTCGTGATCACCCAGGACGACAACTATTACGGCGAAGACTACGACGACTCGTTCAACGCGGGCCTGGGCGACGATGTGGTGCGCGGGCTGGGCGGCAATGACATGCTGTGGGGTGGCGTGGGCGAGGATCGCCTGCTGGGGTCGCGCGGCAACGACACCATTCAGGGCAATGCGGACGACGACGTGGTCAAGGGCGGCGGGGGCAATGACACGCTCTACGGCAACCTCGACAACGACCTTCTGCGTGGCGGCCGCGGCCGTGACAGCCTGTATGGCGGCGACGGCGACGACAAGCTGGACGGCGGTGTTGGCCGGGACCTGCTGGATGGTGGCCGTGGTGCCGACATCTTCCAGTTCAAGGGCAACATCGACGGAGATACGATTGCCGATTTCGAAGTCGGTGTGGACACGCTGCGCATCAGCAGCGCGATCTGGGATGATGCCGACGTAGACACCGCGCAGGAACTGATCGACACCTATGGCGTGGTCGTGGATGGCGATTTCCGCCTGGATTTCACGCCCGGCGATGCCGGCAATGGCGACGACCACATCACCTTCGACGGCATTTCCGACGGCAGCGTGCTGGTCAACGACATCCTGATCTTCTGATCCGGGCCATCAGGTGAGGGCAGGGCGGTCGCCCTGCCACCCGAAATCGCCGGAGCGCGGGCCAATACCCGCGCTCCGGTCCGGTCCGGGCGGTCTGCGGTCCCCACGCCGCGACCCGCGCCGGAGCATTGTGCGGATATCAGGCGACGGCGGCGGCAGTGTTCGCCGAGACGAAGGCGTGCAGCACCTCGCGGTACTGCGCATCTTGCGCAGCCAGGTGCAGCGTCGCGGCCAGCATTCCCGACTTCGAGCCGCAATCGAATCGCCGCCCCGAGAATTCGAACCCGGCCAGGCCGATAGTCTCGATGCCGCGCGCGATGGCATCGGTCAGTTGGATCTCTCCGCCAGCGCCGGGGTCCTGCGTTTCAAGCGCGTCGAAAATGGCCCCGTCCAGCAGGTAGCGGCCCACGACGGCCGTGGTCGACGGGGCGACATCGGCCTTCGGTTTCTCGACCATGCCATCGGCCAGGGTCAAACGGCCCTTGCGGTGACGCGGCGCCAGCACGCCATAGCTGGACACCTGGTCGCGCGGCACATCCATCGTCGCCACCATGTGCCCGGCCTGCGCCGGGTCATAGGCGGCGATCATCTCGGCCAGACAGCCGGGGCGGCCTAGGATCAGGTCATCAGGCAGAACTACCGCCACCGGGCCGTCGCAGACATGGTCGCGGGCGCACAGCACCGCGTGGCCCAAGCCCAGCGGCTGTTCCTGCATCACGAACACGACCTCTTCGCTGTGTTCGCAGATCGCGGCCTTGTCCAGATGGTCGGCGATGCGGTCCTTCCCGCGCGAGCGGAGCATCTTCTCAAGCTCGGCGTCGGCGCGCACGTGTCGCTCGATCGCGGATTTCGACGGATGGCTGACGAAGATCATGCGGCGAATCCCGGCGGCGCGCGCCTCGTCGATGGCGAACTGGATCAGGGGCGTGTCGATGACCGGCAGCAGTTCTTTCGGGGTCGCCTTGGTGGCGGGCAGAAACCTTGTTCCCAGCCCGGCAACCGGGAAAATCGCTGTCTTGATCCTGCTATTGACCATGACGGTCTTCTGCTCCTCAATCCAGATGTTCTGCGCTTGCTGCATTGCAGCGAACGCGGCGTTGGAGAAGGGTACGCCCCTTCGGTTTCAAGTCAAGGAAATGACTACTAACTGCGCGAAATTGCGCATGTGCCAAAAAAAGCGGCAGAAACCTTGCAACCTGAAGCGCGCTGCTGTATGACTTCTCAACATCTTGGAAAGAAATAAGAAATATCAAAGTCCAAGCTCGCTGTGTAGGGCGTTCGCCGGTTTCCATACCGCATTCAGGTGGGTCGCGGGCCTACCTTCGGCCCCTGAAGTCGATTGTGAACGCTTCTCGGGCAGTTTGGGTTCCCGGCCGATGTTGCGATTGCGAAGGCCCGGCTTGACCGCGGCGGCCTTGCCGCGCGC
>JBFHFG010000500.1:0-3112 GCA_041583815.1 Halovulum sp. | reverse complement strand
GAGGAGAGGCGGCTTCCGCGCTGTCTCGAGAGCCTTCCTCGCGGCGCGGAGATCGTGGTGCTCGACTCGGGCAGCACGGACGGAACGCGCGCGATCGCGGCCGCGTCCGGGGCCCGGGTGGAGACGCGACCGTTCACGGATTACGCCGACCAGAAGAATGCGGCCGTCGCGCTCGCGGAACGCGGCTGGATCCTCTCCATCGACGCCGACGAAGCGCTCGACGACACCCTCCGGGACGCGATCCGCGACGTCTCGAAACCCGGTTCGCGAGTCCGCGAGACAGCGTTCAGGGTGCGCAGGCGCTGCTGATCCCAGGCGACCTGGGCAAGCGCGACCATGCCTTCGGCGCCGTGCGCCAGACCGTTGAATATTTCGGCAAGCTGGACATCCTGGTGAACAACGCCGCGATGCAATGGCTCGACGCCCCTTTCGAGGACATGGACCCGGAGCTGTTGCGCCGCATGGTCGACAGCAACATCCTGTCGGTGATGTATTGCACCCAGGCCGCGCTTCCGCACCTCGAAGGTGGCGGCTGCATCGTGAACACGACCTCGGTCAACGCATTCAAGGGGTCCGGCGGGTTGGTCGGCTATTCCACCACGCGCGGTGCGACACTGGCCTTCACCCGCTCGATCGCCAAGCAGGCGGCCGACCGGGGCATCCGCGTGAATGCGGTGGCGCCGGGGCCGATCTGGACCCCGTTCATCCCCGGCTCGTTCCCCGAAGACGAGCTTGAGGAGTTCGGCAAGGACACCGCGCTGGGCCGCCCTGGCCAGCCATGGGAGGTGGCGACCTCCTACCTGTTCCTTGCATCCTCGGACGGCAGCTATTTCCATGGCCAGACGCTGCACCCGAACGGCGGCACGATCGTGAACGCCTGACGGCAAGGGCCGGGCCCGTTGCCACCTGCGGCACCTGCGTCGCATGGGCTGCGCCGCGTCAACGTGCTATGGCAGGGAAAACCTCCGGAAGTGCTGCCATGGCGCCCTTGCCGCTTGACGACTATCCCGACCGCTACGCGCTGGCCAACGAACTGCACGCGCGACCGTTCCCGGAACTGACCGTCCCCTGCCGCGCGGCGCATATCGCCATCATGCCCGAGCGGGACGCGGCCGAGCGCGATCGCGCTCGGGATTTCGACCACCTGGTCGCGCTGCTGGACCGCCACGGCGCGGCGCGCCCGGCGCCCGGTGCACACCATCACAGCACGGCGCTGGGCCGGGCGTTCCTGAAATGGGAACAGCACACGGAGTTCGTGACCTACACGCTGTTCGTACCCGGCCTGGGCGATACGCCCTTCGACGGCAGCGCGCACGCGCTGTTCCCGGACGACTGGCTGGCCGCGGCGCCGGGGAGAATCCTGACCTCCTGCCTGGTCCGGGTCGAGGAAGACCACGGCCAGGCGGCCAACGGGGAGGTCTCGTCCTGGTTCGTGCCCGAAAGCCTGGCGATCAGCACGGTGATCGACGGCGCCGCGACCATCGCCGGGGATTTCCGCATCGACCAGAACGGCCACGTCCGCTTTGCCGTGCTGCCCGTTCCCGGCACCGGAGAGCGGCGCCTCGGCCGCATCGTCCAGCGCCTGCTCGAGATCGAAACCTACAAGGCCGCCGCGATGCTGACGCTGAACCATGCCCGCCAAGTCGCCGGGCGGGTGGCGGAACTCGACCGCGAGCTGGCCCAGGTCGTCACTCACATGGCGGCGGACGAGGGCGACGATACCGACACGCTCGACCGGCTGCTGCGCATCGCCGCCGAGGTCGAGCGCCTGTCCTCCGAGACCGCCTTCCGCTTCGGCGCCGCCGGGGCCTATGCCGCCATCGTCACCCAACGGATCGAAGTGCTGCGTGAGGAGCGATCCGCCTCGCGCCAGACCTTCGCCGAGTTTATGATGCGCCGGTTCGAGCCCGCAATGCGCACCTGTCGCTCCGCCGAGGGGCGGTTGACCGAACTCGGCCTGCGGGCACAGCGCGCCTCGAACCTGTTGCGGACGCGTGTCGACGTCGGCAACGCCCGCCAGAACGTCGAGGTGCTGCGCCGCATGGACGAGCGCGCCGCGCTCCAATTGCGCCTGCAGGAAACCGTCGAGGGCCTGTCGGTGGTCGCGATCAGCTATTACGCGGTCAACCTGGCCGCGAACCTGCTGAAACCGGCTGGCAAGGCCGCGGGCCTGTCCGAGTCCGGCGTCTACGCGCTGCTGACACCTCCGGTGGTGCTGGCGGTCTGGGTCATGGTCCGCCGCATCCGCGCCCGCGTCGCCGCCCGCGAGAAAGGCCACGAATGACCCCGCCGCCCGCCATCGCCCGCCTCTGGACACTGATCGACGCCGACCCGATGGGGGCCGAGCTTGCCGGCCTGCTCCGCGCACCCGAACTGCGGGCCTCGGGCTATCCGCAGACCCCATCGGGCTGCCAACCCTTCGCCTGGACCGGCGGCGATGGCGTCCACTTCTCGCAGGCGCCGGGCGGCGCGGTGATCATGACGGTGCCGATGTGCCCCGACACGCCCAACCTGGCGCTGGGCGACGACCTGCAGGAGTTCCTCGCCCTCGGTCTGCCCGAAGGCTTCTTCATGCTCGAGGCGCTGGCCTATGACCGCGACAAGGGCCTCGCCCGCCTCGCCGCGCGTATCGGCCCGCCCGAAGGTTTCATGGCAACCCTCGCCACGGCCTTCGACCTCACCCCCTGGCAAGACCACGCACAGCGCCTGACAGACCTCCAATCCGCCCACGCCAGCCACCTGCGACCGGCCTGACCGGACGTACCCGGCCCTTCTCTTTCCCCGAAATACTCCCGCCGGAGGCCCCCGCCCGCCACAGCGCGGCGCCGGGTGACCTCACCCCACGGCTTTTGCCTGGTTTACCCGCGCCGACAGTTGCGCATGGCTCTCGACCCGTTCCGAGTACCGATCGACAAGGTGCTCCTTGATGTCGCGTGTCAGCACGGTGAACTTCACCAGTTCCTCCATCACGTCGACGATCCGGTTGTAATAGGGCGACGGTTTCATGCGCCCGTCCGCGTCGAACTCGTCCCAGGCCCGCGCGACCGAGGACTGGTTGGGGATCGTCAGCAGCCGCATCCACCGCCCCAGCACGCGAAGCTGGTTCACCGTG
>JBFHFG010000499.1:0-3115 GCA_041583815.1 Halovulum sp. | reverse complement strand
GGAAGGCGGTGAAGGGGGCCATGGTCATGCCCAGATCGCGCAGACCGACGGCGATGGAGTGGAAGGTGAAGGCCATCGGCCCCAGCGCCTCGTGGAAGTTGAGGCCGTGATAGGCGGGCTCCGGCTCGGTCAGCGAGGGGTACTTGCCGGCCGCGGTCCAGTCGAAGTTGCCCGAATCGACGATCACGCCGCCGACGCTGGTGCCGTTGCCCGACAGGAACTTGGTGGTCGAGTGCACGACGATGTGCGCGCCCTGTTCGAACGGGCGGCACAGGTAGGGCGTGGCCGACGTGTTGTCGACGATCAGCGGAACCTGCAGCGCGTTCGCCACCTCGGCCACCGCGGGGATGTCGGTGACATAGCCGCCCGGGTTCGAGATCGATTCGCAGAAGATCGCCTTGGTGTTGCCGTCGGCCGCCGCGCGCAGCGCGTCCAGGTCGTCGAAATCGACGAACGTTGCCGACCAGCCGAAGCGCTTGATGGTCTGGCTGAACTGGGTGACCGTCCCGCCGTAGAGCCGTGTCGAGGCGATGATGTTGTCGCCCGGCCGCATCAACGGGAACAGCGCCATGATCTGCGCCGCGTGCCCGGACGAGCAGCCGACCGCACCGACACCGCCTTCCAGCGTCGCGACACGTTCCTGCAAGGCGCTGACCGTCGGGTTGGTCAGTCGCGAGTAGATGTAGCCGACTTCCTGCAGGTTGAAGAGCTTGGCCGCGTGGTCCGCATCGCGAAACGCGTAGGCGGTGTTCTGATAGATCGGCACCTGCCGTGCGCCGGTTGCAGGATCGGGCCGGACCCCCGCGTGCACCTGCATCGTGTCGAAGCCCAGTTTCTTGGTGTCGTCGCTCATGACGTTTCCCCCGATGTTCGTGGTCTGCCGTGTTTGATGGCGCAGACCCTAGTGGCCTTCTTTGCCGGGCGGAACCGGTTTTCCGCAACGGTGGCCCGGTTCATGCGCGATTTGGACGGGGGGCAGGCAGGCGGGCGCGTAAAAAAAAGATGCCCGGGCCGGGCCCGGGCAGTGTGGAACGAGGGACAAAAAGGCCGATCATGGCGTTGGGGCCACGTCCGGCAGGCTTTGACCTAGGGCGGCCCGGCGGCGCGGCAAGCCGGTATGGCCCCACACGGGGCCGTCGATCAGAGGTCGCGCAGGCCCGGCCACGCCTCTTCGGCGCGGGTGATGTTGCCGCGAATGTCCAGCGCCCAGCGGTTCTGCTCGGGAATCGAATAGTGCAGGTAGATCTTGCCGTCGATCAGCACCCACAGGGTCGGATCGCTCATCCGCTTGTAGCCGCTGGCGATACCCTGCGCGCAATACCCGCCGAACTGGGGCATGTATTTCTGCGGCGCGGCGCGGAATTTCGACAGGTTGTCGGCGCGCGAGAACAGCCAGGTGCCATCCTCGGTCTCGTATGCGTGCTCGAGCGAGCCGCGAACGGCTTCCTCGAAGGTAAAATAGGCGACCGGATCATAGCCGCGGATCGCGTGGCCGCGACCGTCCAGGTAAACGGGCTCGCCGTATTTGGCTAGCGCGGGCGTGGCGGCGCTGACGGCCATCAGGCCAAGCGCGCCGCGTCGGGTGTAGCGGGTCATGATGGACCTCTGGTGTCTGCTCTGGTTTGCCTGGGGTCAGCATACACGCGGTGGCGGCGCAGTTCAGTCGAAAATATCCTCGATCACGTCGAAGGCATCTTCCAGCGTGTCCGCAAGGCGCCGCAGCGGACTTTTGCGGCGCTTGCCCTTCTTGGGCTTGCGCAGCTTCGGGGTCGGATGCGGCACCGGGTCGGGATGCGGTGCGCGTCGCACCGGCGAGGGCTTGCCGTGGTGATCCGCGCGCAGCGGTTTCATCTCGGACAGGTGCGCCCCGCAGGCGGTGCAGATCAGCTCGTGCCGTGGCCCGGCCGAGAAATCCAGTACCGCGCGGGTCCCGCAATAGCTGCAGGTGGCGATCCGGGTCCGGTCAGGCATCGCCTTGCGCGCGCGCCGCGTAAAGTGCCACCGCCGCCGCGTTCGAGACGTTGAGCGAGCCGAACGCCCCCGCCGCGGGGATCCGCGCCAGCACGTGGCAGGTCTTGCGCGTCAGCTCCCGCATGCCCGGCCCTTCGGCCCCCAGCGCCAGCGCGACGGGGCGGTTGCCGGTGTTGCTCAGTGCCTGGTCCAGGGTCAGCGTTGCCTCACCGTCCAGTCCGACGATCAGGTATCCCATCTGGTCCAGCGCCTGCATGGCGTTGGCCAGGTTCGGTACTCGCAGATAGGGCTGCCGTTCCAGCGCGCCCGAGGCCGTCTTGGCCAGCGCGCCGGTCTCGGGGGCGGAATGCCTGTGCGGGGCGATCACGGCGCGCGCGCCGAACACCTCGGCCGAGCGCAGGATCGCGCCGACGTTGTGCGGGTCCGTCACCCGGTCCAGCAGCACCACGCGCGGGGAACCGCCCTGGGGCGCGCATGCCTCGGACACGGACCCCCAGTCCAGCGGCGCGACCTGAAGTGCCGCGCCCTGGTGAACCGATTGCGGATCGATCGGCGCGCTGAACTTGCGGGCGTCGGCGATCTCTGGCTCCATCCCCGACGCGGCGATCGCCTCGGCCAGCCGGTCGGCCGCGTTTCGGGTCACGATCAGCCGCTTGCGTTGCCGGGCGGGGTTCAGCAGTGCATCGCGCACCGCGTGCAGCCCGAACAGCCACAAGGTGTCGTCACCCTGACCGCGACCGCGTTCGCGGTCAACGACCCAAGAAGGCTTTTTGCCACTACCGGCGGGGGTGTTCGATTTTCTGGCCATTTCCACGGCGCCTTGGCATGGTGCGAAGCAGAATTCAAGGAAACTCGCATGATCCGTCACGCCCGTCTGTCTGACCTGCAGGAGCTGCGCTACCTGGCGCAGACCCAGTTCGCGCCCTATGCACTGAGAGTCCGCGGCCGACGAGAGCCGTTGCGTGACGACCTGCGCCAGCTTGTCGAGGATGAGCAGGTCTATGTCTACGTCAAGGACAACGCCGTGCGGGGCTTCATCATCTATCGCATTTCCGGCCCCGACGTGCACATCGAGGCGCTGGCCGTCAGCTATCGCTACCGCCGCCGTGGGGTGGGCCGCCAGTTGCTGGATGCCGCCGACCGC
>JBFHFG010000498.1:0-3116 GCA_041583815.1 Halovulum sp. | reverse complement strand
GCCCCGGTGCCGCTGCACTGGACGCGGCTGTTGCGCCGACGTGCGAACCAGGCCGCCGAACTGGCGCGGCGGCGCGAACTGGCGCACAGCGGCCGCGTGGTCCCCGACCTTCTGCGCCGACACAGGGCCACAGCGCAGTTGAAAGGCGCAACCCGCGAGGACCGGCACGAGATCCTGCGCGGCGCAATCGGTGTCACGCCCCGCCGGGCCCCACTTTTACCGGGAAAGCGCGTGTTGCTGATCGACGACGTGATGACCACCGGCGCCACGCTGTCCGCCTGCGCCGAGGCGTGCCGCGCTGCCGGCGCCGCACGCGTCGATGTGCTGGTCGTCGCGCGAGTTGCACGCGAAGATTTCATGCCTAACTGATAGCACCGAGCATCAGGATAGAGGCAGGACAATGAAACCCGTAACCCTTTATACCACGCCGATCTGCGGCTATTGTGCGGCCGCGAAGCACCTGTTGAGGGGCAAGGGCGTGAACTATACCGAGATAGACGTGATGGCCGCGCCCGAGCGTCGGGCCGAAATGACCCAGCGTGCCAACGGTGGCCGCACGGTTCCGCAGATCTTCATCGGCGACCGCCATGTCGGCGGTTTCGACGACATGGCGGCGCTGGACCGGGCAGGCAAGCTCGACGCGCTTCTCGCCGACTGACGTGATGCGGGCAGGGCTGGTACAGCTGACATCGTCGGACGATCCGGCCGCGAATCTGGCCGAGACGGCCCGCCTGGTCCGGCAGGCGGCTGCCGACGGTGCGACGCTGATCGCAACGCCCGAGGTAACAAACTGCGTCTCGGCCTCGCGCAGCCACCAGACCGAGGTGCTGCGCCCCGAGGCCGAGGACCCGGTCCTGGCCGGGCTGCGCGACCTTGCCGCCGAACTGGGGGTTCACCTGCTGATCGGCTCTCTGGCGCTGAAGACCGAGGAACGGCGCTTTGCCAACCGCTCGTTCCTGATCGGGCCGGACGGCGCAGTGTTGGCCCGCTATGACAAGATCCACATGTTCGACGTGGACCTGGGCGGCGGCGAGGCCTATCGCGAATCCGACGGGTTCCGGCCCGGCAGACTGGCGGTGACGGCCCCCCTGCCCGGCGGCGACGTACTGGGAATGACGATCTGCTACGACCTGCGGTTCCCGGCGCTGTACCGCACGCTGGCGCAGGCCGGGGCGACGGTTCTTTCGGTGCCGTCCGCGTTCACCCGGCCCACCGGACAGGCCCACTGGGAACCGCTGCTGCGCGCCCGCGCGATCGAGACGGGCTGCTATGTGATGGCGCCGGCCCAGACCGGCACGCATCTTGCGCAGACCGGCCGCAGCCGCACCACCTGGGGTCATTCGATGGTCGTCTCGCCCTGGGGCGAGGTCCTGCTCGATATGGGCGAAGCGCCCGGCGCCGCCTGCGTGGACCTGCCGTCCGCCGCCGTCGCCGACGCACGGCGCAAGGTGCCCAGCCTGACCCACGACCGCCCCTTCAGCGCACCGGATGCCCATGTCTGACCAGGCAATCACAGACCCGCTGGCGATCGGCCTGTTCTCCGAGATCGCGACCGTGGACCAGCTGATGCGCGCCCGCCTGGGCAAGGCGCTGCCGCGGGGCATGGCGCTGTCGCATTTCTCGGTGCTGAACTACCTGGCCGGGATACACGCCGAGCGGACCCCTGCGCAGCTGGCGCGGGTGTTCCACGTGACCCGCGCGGCGATGACCAACACGCTAGGGCGGCTGGAACGGTCGGGGTATATCCACATTCGGCCGGACTGGGACGATGCGCGGCAGAAATTCGTCGCGATCAGCCCCTCGGGCGTGCGGGCGCGCGATCAGGCGGTCAGCGCCATGGCCCCGGTGCTGGAGGCGGCGATGCGCGACCTGGGGCACGACAACGTGCGGGCCGCGCTGCCGGTCCTGCGACGGCTGCGGACCCTGCTGGCCGCCGAGGATCAGGGCTAGTCGCCAGCCCCGACAGCACGCCAGAAGGCGCGGTCGGCAGCATCCTCCCACGGGCCACGCAGGGCGATCCACAGGCCTGTGCCGAGGATAATCGTGGTCAACATCTCAGGCTACCGCGTCGGGCCACTCAGGCGGCCGGCTTCAAGCTTGCGGTGACGTAGTTCACCGACAGGTCGCGGTCCGATATCGACCAGCTCCACCCCAGGGGGTTGAACACGAATCCCTTGCGGTCCACCGGGTCCAGCCCGGCCTTGCCCAGCAGGCCGAACAGTTCGTCCGGGGTGATGAACTTGCGCCAGTCGTGCGTGCCCTTGGGCAGCCAGCGCATCACCTGCTCGGCCCCGACGATCGCCATCATGTAGCTTTTCGGGTTCCGGTTGATGGTCGAGCAGAGCATCAGCCCGCCGGGCCGCAACAGGCGGCGGCAGGCGGTCAGGTACTCCAGCGGGTCGGCGACATGCTCGACCACTTCCATGTTCAGCACGACATCGAATTGTTCGCCGGCATCGGCCATCGCCTCGGCCGTGGTGTGGCGGTAGTCGATGTGAAGGTCGGACTGCGCAGCGTGGACCTGCGCCACGGGGATGTTGCCCGCCGCGGCATCCGCGCCGACCACGGTCGCGCCCAGCCGCGCCATCGGTTCGCACAGCAGGCCGCCGCCGCAGCCGATATCGAGCAGCCGCAGCCCCTCGAACGGGCGTTCGGTATCCGGGTCACGGCCGAACTCGGCGGCAATCTGCTGCACGATATAGTCCAGCCGGCAGGGGTTGAGCATGTGCAGGGGCTTGAACTTGCCGTTCGGATCCCACCATTCCGCGGCCATCGCCTCGAACTTGGCGATCTCGGCGGGATCTACGGTATCTGCCGCGGTCTGGGTCGTTGCACTCATGTTTCCAACCTGCGATGCTGTTCCAGAGGTATTTAGCACGAAGGTCCATGCCGGAAACCCAGTCCCCGAGCGGCGCGGCGCCACGGCGCACCCTGTATCCGCCGCGCGAACCGTTTCGCCAGCAGGTCATGGACATGCCAGGTGGCCACCGGGTGTATGTCGAGGAATGCGGCGTGCGCAACGGCCAGCCGGTGATCGTCCTGCACGGCGGCCCCGGTGGCGGCTGCTCGCCCGGCATGCGCCGGTTCTTCGATCCGGCCCACTTCCGGGCGATCTT
>JBFHFG010000497.1:0-3120 GCA_041583815.1 Halovulum sp. | reverse complement strand
GCCGAGGTGCCGACGGCTGATATCGCCGGGATCTCGCCGCCGCGCGACCTGCCGCCCGACCTGACCGCGATCCTGGCCGAGGTTCTGGCCCATGCGCCGGGGCGGCCGCGCCGCGCGCTGCTGGTCCATGCCGCGCGCACCGACGGCGCCGGCGGGCCGCTTCTGGCGCTGATCGGGGTGCCCGACGACACCCGCGCCGAGTGCGGCGCCGCTCTGGCCGAGGCACTGAGCCTTGCCGGCTTCGCTGAACAGCCGCTCGACCTGGTCTTCACCGACGCCGAAGCACCGCTGACCGCGCGCCTCGCCAGCCACGCGCTTGTTCTGGACCTGCCCGAGGCCGCGCCGGCGATTCCCGGTGCCAACCCGGACCGCCCGCCGAACTTGCGCTGAGTACCGGCGAGGGCATACCCCGAAGGTCAGCCCTCGGCGCGGGGCTCCCACCGGCTCATCAGGTCTTCGCCCAGGAGCGCATGCTCGACGGCGCGAAAGCGCGGCACCTTGGCCAGGTCGGTTGCGCCCAGCGGCCCGATATTGGGGATCCCCTCGGCGCCGATGACCTTGCCCGCGGTGATCAGGATCAACTCGTCGACCAGTTCTGCCGCGATCAGCGCCGCGGCCAGACGGCCTCCGCCCTCGCACAGCACCCGCGTCAGCCCACGTTTGCCCAGCGCGGTCAGCGCTGCGCGCAGATCCAGCGCGCCCTCGGCGTCGCGGGGAACGGGCAGCAGGTCGGCGCCAAGGCCACGCAACGCCTCGGCACGCATCGGATCGTGGGCCTGCGCGGCGTGCAACAGCCACAGCGGCTGATCCGCTGCGGTTTCCGCCAGGTGCCCGGTCATCGGCAGCGACAGGCCCGGATCGGCGACGATCCGCACAGGCGGGCGTGGCGTTTCGAACCCCTCGCGCACGTCCAGCCGGGGGTTGTCGGCGCGCGCCGTGCCCGCACCGATCAGGATCGCGTCGGAGGTCGCGCGCAGGCCATGGACGTACCGGCGCGCCTCGGGGCCGGTGATCCACCGGCTCTGGCCGTTGGCCAGTGCGATCCGCGCGTCCAGCGTGCTGGCCAGTTTCAGCACCAGCCGTGGCCGCCCGGTGTGGACCCGGTGCAGGAAACCTGCGTTCAGCTTTGCGGCAGCGTCGGCACGCAGCCCGGTATCCACGGCTATCCCTGCCTTGCGCAGGATCGCGGTTCCCCGGCCCGACACGCGCGGATCCGGATCCTCCAGCGCGGCAACCACCCGCGCCACGCCGGCCTCGGCCAGGGCAACGGCGCAGGGGCCGGTTCGCCCGGTATGGGCGCAGGGTTCAAGGGTGACATAGGCGGTCGCGCCCGTCGCGCGTGGCCCCGCCTTGGCCAGGGCTTCCACTTCGGCATGGGGGCGGCCGCCGGGCTGGGTCCAGCCCTCGCCGACGACCTTGCCGTCGGCGACGATCACGCATCCTACCGCCGGGTTCGGCCAGGTATTGCCCAATCCGCGCGCGGCAAGCGCCAGCGCCCGATCCATCCAACGGGCGTCGGCGTTGGCGTCGGGCGTCGTCTGCCCCGGCACGGCGATCAGGACTTGCTGTCGCTGTCGGTCGCGGGGGGGCGCAGCTCGGACACGAAATCCTCGAAATCGTCTGCGGCCTGGAAGTTTTTGTAAACGCTGGCAAAACGGACATAGGCGACGGTGTCGATCCGGGCCAGCGTCTCCATCACGATCTCGCCGATCTTGTCCGAGGGCACGTCGCTGTCGCCCATGCTTTCAAGCCGCCGGACAATCCCCGAGATCATCTGGTCGATGCGCTCCGGATCTACCGGGCGCTTCTGCAACGCGATCCGGATCGAACGTTCCAGCTTGTCGCGGTCGAAGGCCTCGCGCTTGCCCTGCTTCTTGATGACCACCAGGTCGCGCAGCTGCACCCGCTCATAGGTCGTGAAGCGGCCGGCGCAGGCAGGGCAATAGCGCCGCCGACGGATCGCCACGTGGTCCTCGGCCGGGCGCGAGTCCTTTACCTGGGTATCCACATTTCCGCAGAACGGGCAACGCATGGGCGGGCTCCCTCAATCTCCCTTGCAAGCATCTAGCCTTAGCGCGCGCCTTTGGTAAAGCCACAACATCGTGGCGCAGCCGCCTCATATGCCGATGCAGCAGCAGGGTCACACTGCTGACAGATGCGGTTTGTGTGCTAGATCGCAAGCAAACGTCCGTAGGAGGCTGCCATGACACCCAAGACCCTGTTCCTGACCGGGGCATCCACCGGCATCGGCGCTGCCACCGCCCGCGCGGTGGTCGACGCGGGTTGGGCCGTGGGCCTGTTCGCCCGGTCCGCCGACAAGATCGAGGCGCTGGCCGACGAGCTTGGCGACGCAGCGATGGCCCTGCCGGGCGATGTCACCGACCCCGACGCGCAGGCCCGTGCCATCGCTGCCCTGGTCGAGCGGTACGGTCGGCTGGACGCGGCCTTCGCCAACGCGGGGCTCGGGGCGAATGCGAAAGGCACGGAAAACGGCGATCTGGAAAACTGGCGCGCCATGCTGGACGTGAACATCTGGGGCGCGCTGGTCACCGCGCGGCAGGCTATGCCCGAGTTGCGCAAGACCCGGGGGCATTTCCTGGTGACAGGCTCGCGCGCCGGGCGTTCGGTGATCAAGGGATCGGTCTATGGGGCGACCAAGTGGTTCATCCACGGCTGGGCGGCGAACCTGCTGGAAGAGATGCGCGAATGGGGCGGTCGGTGCAGCGTGATCGCGCCGGGCCTGGTCGACACGCCGTTCTTCGACGAGTCCAAGCCAGAGGGGCTGCGCCCCGAGGATGTCGCGCGCGGCGTGATCTGGGCGCTGGAACAGCCCGCCACCGTGAACGTGGGCGAGGTCTACCTGATGCCCAACCCCCAAGCAGGCTGAGCATCACCGTCGCGCGCCTAAGTCGACAGGTGCGCGACCACCTGCCGGCGGTGGGGCGCGCGCCGGAATTCCCACAGGTAGACGCCCTGCCAGGTGCCTAGCACCGGGCGTCCGCCGCTGACCGGGATCTGAAGCGAGACCGGCACCAGCGCAGCCTTGAACGCGGCGTACATCGACTCGACGTACTCGTTGCAGTTGTAGAGGTACTGGGCCACCGCCTGCTGCCGCTCGAG
>JBFHFG010000496.1:0-3120 GCA_041583815.1 Halovulum sp. | reverse complement strand
TGATGGGTTCGATCCCCAGCCTGCGCCGCGATACTGCGGAGTTGCGAATGATCCCCGGCTCCATGCCGCGACTGGGCACCATCCCGCAGGGGTGCGCATTCAATCCGCGATGCGCCCACGCCGGTCCGAAATGCCGTGCCGAGGCGCCGCGGCTGGACGGGCAGGGCGCCGCCTGCTGGCTTGCCATGGAAGGAGCGACCGCATGAGCATTCGTCATAACGCTATTCTCGAGGTCGACGCGCTGGAACGGCAGTTCGATGTATCGGCGCCTTGGCTGAACCGGATGCTGGAACGCAAACCGCGCCGAACGTTGCGCGCGGTCGATGGCGTGGATTTCGTCATCCAGCGCGGCCAGACGCTTGCGTTGGTCGGCGAGTCCGGGTGCGGCAAGAGCACGATCGCCAAGCTGGTCACCGGCCTGCACGCCCCCTCGGGCGGATCGATCCGCTTTCACGGCGACCGCGACCGGCTGCAGATGATCTTTCAGGACCCGTTCGCCAGCCTCAACCCGCGCTGGCGCGTGGGTCGTATCGTTGCGGAACCGCTGCGCACGCTGCGCCCCGACACGCCGCCGGAGCAAGTCCTGGCGAAGGTCGATGACCTGCTGCGGACCGTCGGCCTGGCTCCTGCTGACGGGTTGAAGTTCCCGCACGAGTTCTCGGGTGGACAGAGGCAGCGCATCTCGATCGCCCGGGCTCTGGCAGGCGACCCCGAGTTCCTGGTCTGCGACGAACCAACCTCGGCCCTGGACGTTTCGGTACAGGCGCAGGTGTTGAACCTGATGAAACGGCTGCAGGCCGATTTGGGCCTGACCTATCTGTTCATAAGCCACGACCTGAGCGTTGTGCGACACATGGCCGATGTGATCGCGGTGATGTACCTGGGCCGCATCGTCGAGATCCAACCGACGGCAGATCTGTTCGCGAACCCGTTGCATCCCTATACGCGGATGTTGCTCGACACGATCCCGGATCTGGAAGCACCCAGGCGCGATCGCGTCCCGATGGGTGGGGAGGTTCCGTCACCCGTTTCGCCGCCTGCGGGTTGCAGCTTTCACCCCCGCTGTCCCCTGGCATTCTCCCGTTGTCAGACCGAGCGCCCGCAGCGCCGGGCCGATGTCCACAATCGTCGCGTCGCCTGCTTCGCAGCCGAGCAAACCAACTGACCGAGGTCCCATGTACAACGAAGACTTCATGCGCCGTGCGATCGAGATTTCCGCGCAGGCACTGACCACTCCGGGCACCGAGCCGTTTGGCGCCGTGATCGTAAAGGACGGCAAGATCGTGGGCGAAGGTATTAATCGCTCGAAGATGAACCATGACCCGACGTCGCATGGCGAAACCGAGGCGATCCGGGACGCCTGCCGCAATCTCAGTACGGTCGATTTGCGAGGCTGCGAACTTTATTCAAGCTGCGAACCATGTGCGCTATGCGTCGCCGCGATGAATATTGCGGGTATTTCAGCGCTTTACTACGCCGCCGACAAGGGGCAGGCCGGCGCGGCGCTTGGCGGTCTTTGCGAAACGACCCGCTTTCCGATCGATGTCGACCGCCTGACGTACGAATGCGGCCATGCAGTTGGTGACCGCCATATGCCGGCGACGCAGGTTCTTAGCCGAGAGGCCGCCGAGATATTGTTCGAATGGGCAGAAAAGGCGGCCAAAAACGGTGTTTGATGCGCATGCAGCGCGTTTTCGGTAGATACCTGAAATCGCTATCCAGATGGAATCGAGGTCCGTCATGCACCAAGAGTCAAACCGGACCAATAAGATCAAGCTGCCCAGAAACAATACAACTCATGTGGTTGGCGCTTGTTGAAAATCTTCTGGAAAGAGCCGCGCCGGAGGAGGGCGCGAGCCGGAGCGTTTGGTCGTTGTGCGCGAAGGTTACAGCAACAGGGTCACCAAGCCGGGGACCAGGATCAGCAGCAGTATCACGCCAAGCATGGCGGCCACGAATGGCAGCGCGCCGAGGAAGATGTCTGAAAGCTTGACGCCCTGCGCCGCAACGACTTCGCGCACGACGTAGGCGGCCATGCCGAAGGGCGGCGTCAGCAATCCTACCTCGACGGCGATCACCAGCACGATGCCGAACCAGATCGGATCGGCCCCAGCCTGAAGGATCAACGGCAGAGCGATTGGTGTCAGGACAAGGATGATCGAGACCGAGTCCAGGACAGCCCCCAGAAGCAGGGCGACAAGGACGACGGCCAGCATCAGCGTGATCAGCCCGAGATCGGCCGAGACGAGGGCGGCGTTCAACTCCATCGGCAAACGCGAGAACGACAGAAGGCGGGTGTAGGCGCTTGCCGCGGCGATCAGAACCAGCATTGCGGCGGATATCAGCCCCGCTTCGAATGCGGTTCGTGCAAGCCCCTGAAGCGAGATCGTGCGCCGGGCAAGGGCAATCGCAACCGACGCGGCAAGGCCTACTCCGGCGGCTTCCGTCGGGGTGAACCAGCCGGAATAGATCCCGCCCAGAACGAGGAGGACAAGCAGAAGGACCGGACCGAGGCGGCGGAACATCTCGGCCAGGCCCATGTCTGGTACGGGGCTGCTACCGGGCCGGGGTTCGGAAAAAGTTTTCGTGGTGCTTTCCGGGCGGCGCGGCGCGCAGACAAAGGCGACACCGGCAAAGGCGAGCGACAGCAGCAAGCCGGGTATGACTGCGGCCACGAACAGCTTCCCGATGCTTTGCTCAGAGGCGAGGCCGAACACGATGAGCAGCAATGACGGCGGGATGAGCATTCCCAGCACCGACGAACCCGCCACTGTTCCGACCGCCTGGCGCGTGCTGTATCCCGCGGCGACCATCGGCCCCACGGCCACGCGGGAGAACACCGCCGCCGAGGCGATGGAAGACCCGACGACCGACGCGAAGACCGCGTTCGCCGCCACCGTGGCGATCGCCAGTCCGCCGCGCACGTGACGTAGAAGCTGTGCAGCGACCGAGAAAGCGTCCTCGCCCAGTCTTGCCTTGTCGAGCACCAGACCCATCGCCACGAATAGCGGCACCACGGCGAACTCGAAATTCGCGATCGAGCGTGTCAGGGCCAGTCCCAGGGCAACCTCGGTTACACGGTAGTTTTCGCGGATCATGTAGATCCCGATCGCGGACAGC
>JBFHFG010000495.1:0-3131 GCA_041583815.1 Halovulum sp. | reverse complement strand
CGAACTGGGCCAGGCCCCGTTCGCGCTGGCCACGGCGACGTCGCTGACCCTGTGGGCGAACGAGATCGATCTGGCGCTGCATCCGGACGCACGGATCTATGTATTGCCCTGCATTGCGGGCCATGTCGGCGCGGACGCCGCAGCCGTGGCCCTGTCGGAAGCACCGAACCGGTCCGAGGACCTGGTGCTGATCGTGGATGTCGACACCAACGCCGAGATCCTTCTGGGCAACAAGGACCGGGTTCTGGCCTGTTCCTCGCCCACCGGGCCGGCGTTCGAGGGGGCGCAGATATCCGCCGGGCAGCGCGCGGCACCCGGCGCGATCGAACGGGTACGGATCGACCCGGTTACAAAAGAGCCGCGGTTCCGCGTGATCGGCTGCGACCTGTGGTCGGACGATCCCGGCTTTGCGGCGGCCACGGCGTCCAGCGGCATTACCGGCATCTGCGGTTCGGGAATCATCGAGGCCGTGGCCGAGATGCGCATGGCTGGCCTGGTGGATGCGGCTGGCCTGGTCGGCGGGCCGGAAGCAACCGGAACCGGGCGGCTGATCGCCGAGGGACGCACCCATGCCTATCTTCTATACGACGGGTCAGGCGGCGGCGGACCGCGGATCACGGTAACGCAGAACGATGTACGGGCGATCCAACTGGCAAAATCGGCGCTGTATGCAGGCGCACGGCTGCTGATGGATCAGCTTGGCGTCGAGACGGTGGACCGGATCGTACTGGCGGGTGCTTTCGGGGCGCATATCAGCCCGCTGCACGCAATGGTCCTGGGGATGATCCCCGATTGCGCGTTGGACAAGGTGCAGTCGGCGGGCAACGCAGCCGGGACCGGCGCACGGATCGCCCTGCTGAACGCCGCCGCCCGGCGAGAGATCGAAGTGCTCGTTACCCAGATCGAGAAAGTCGAGACTGCCGTCGAGCCACGCTTCCAGGAGCATTTCGTGGCGGCCAACCACATTCCCCATGCCAGCGCCCCTTACCCCCGTTTGCGGAAGGCGGTAACTCTGCCCTCGGTGACATTCTCGGCTCCCGGATCGGATCGCGGGGGGCGGCGGCGCCGACGGCGCGAAACTTGAGGCCAATGCGCCCGGCAAATGCAAAGAGCCCGGGCGCAAACGCCCAGGCTCGGATCAGGTAGATCGGTCGATCAGTTCGGGCAGTCGGCGATGTACTCGCGGCCATAGCTGTCGCGGTAGACGCATTCGCCCGGTTTCTGCGCCTCGGAAATCAACGTGCCAGCGGCGGCACCCAGCGCCCCGCCGATCACGGCGCCCTTCACGTCATTATCCGCCACGGTGGCACCGATGGCAGCACCTGCCAGCCCGCCGGCAGCCGCGTTCTGTTCGGTGGTTTCGCAGGCGCTCAGAAAGGCAGTGGCAGAAAGCGCGGCGGCAATGATCGGTGCTTTGGTCATGACAGGGTCTCCTTTGTTTCGGTCGTGTCCGGGCCCCGAACGGCCCATCGCCTTTCAACGGTCGGAGA
Source organism: Halovulum sp. (assembly GCA_041583815.1). Taxonomy (GTDB): domain Bacteria; phylum Pseudomonadota; class Alphaproteobacteria; order Rhodobacterales; family Rhodobacteraceae; genus Halovulum. The sequence goes on along the minus strand of JBFHFG010000495.1, from coordinate 1,641 downwards.
CGAAGATTGTTCCGGCGTGCGAACGGGACAGGACCGGATGGGCGGCAGATCGTGCATCGGCAGCCGCACAGGTGCTTGACGCTGTGGGCGGGCGGGGATACTCACAATTCCGGTGCGGGCGTAGTTCAGTGGTAGAACGTCAGCTTCCCAAGCTGAATGTCGTCGGTTCGATCCCGATCGCCCGCTCCATCCTCCCTCAGATCTATTACCACACTCGCACCATTATTTCGCCACCATCTTCCTCAACGATGAGGCCGCTGGGGGGGCGCTGACAGCCCACAACGGGCCGGATGTTGCCTTGGTGGGTACGCATCTCAATGATTACGCGGAAGTGGTATGAAATCTGTTCCTTCTCCTCGAGACGATGACGTCGTGACCCCGGCCCCCCGCAGGATGGACCGCAGATTCGACACCGATCTCGCCGTTAATTTCCTCAAGGCTTCAGGCCATCCCGGGCGGTTGGCCATTCTTCGTTACCTGTCCGGCGGCGAAAAATCCGTCGGCATGCTGGAAACCCTGATGGAAACCCGTCAGGCCGCGGTCAGCCAGCAGCTGGCGCGCCTGCGCCAGGAAGGGCTTGTCACCTTTCGCCGCGATGGAAAGACGATCTATTACCGGCTGAGCGACAACCGCGTGGCCCATTTCGTCGATGTCCTTCAGGACGTGTTCCGAGACTGATTCCGCACCGCTTCAAGCCGCAGCCATGTGCCATTGCGCGACCTTTCGGTCAGCCATGCCGCGGGCTGCGGCTCTTTTCCCGGTATCGGGTGCAACCGGTAGCGCGACAGGATCGCCGACAGCACCAGAAGTGATTCCTGCGTGGCAAAGGCCGCCCCTGAACAGACGCGCGGGCCAGTGTTGAACGGGACATAAGCCCCGCGCATCGACGTGCGCCCGGCCTCGGTCTGGAACCGGTCGGGATCGAACAGGTCCGGGTGCGACCAGTTCTTCGGGCTGCGATGAACGAACCACGGTGTGATCGCCACCAGGTCGCCGACCGCGATATCGCGCTTGGCCAGCCGTGCCGTTCCCAGTGCATCGCGGATATAGGCCGTCACCGGCGGATAGAGCCGTAGCGCCTCGCGAAACACATCGCGGGTGAACCGCAGCTTGCGCAGGCCCGAGAACGCCGCCGGGTCGGTGCCCAGTTCACGCAGAACCTCGTCGCGCGCACGGTCTTGCGCGTGCTGGTCGTTCGCCAACAGGTACAGTGACCACGACAGCGCACTGGCCGAGGTTTCGTGCCCGGCAAGGAAGAAGAAGACGACCTCGTCAACCAGCTCGACCTCGGAGAAGCGATGCCCCGTTTCGGGATCGCGCGCCTCAATCAGCCCGGTCAGCAGATCGGCGGGCCGGTCACCGCTTTCCAGGCGCTGGCGGATCAACTCGGTCATCTGCGCCCTAATCCGATTGCCGGCGCGCCGCGCGCGCAGCAGCCGTATTGGCAAAACCCAGCGCGGCAGGTTCAATCCCTCGAGCATCAGGAAGGCGGGCACAAGCGCCTGGTATTGGCGGAACGTCTCGGCAAGGTCGTCGACCATGCCCGGCTTCACCTGTTCCGAGAATACGCAGCGACACAGGATGTCGGCCGCGACGCGCATGGTTTCGTGGTCCAGGTCCATCTCGCCGCCCTGCCCCATG
>JBFHFG010000494.1:0-3133 GCA_041583815.1 Halovulum sp. | reverse complement strand
CGTCATAGCGGATGTCGAAGACCGGCTTGCCGGGGATCTGGCGCAGCGACTGGGCCAGCTTGCGGAAGCGGGCGACCATGCCACGGGTGCGGCGCAGATCCTCGGGCGTGACGGTGACCTGTACCCGGTCGCGGGGCGCGTCCGGATCGCGCTGCACGAACTTGTCGGTCTTGCGCGCGCTCAGCAGCGAGACGCAGACTTCGAGCGGGGCGCGCGACAGTATCACGACCCTGCGTTCCGGCGCGTTCAGGTGCGTTTCCAGGAACGGGCGGTCCTGAAGGTGCATCGGGAACAGCTTGAAGCCCACCGCCTGGCCGGGATGGCGCGCTGACAGGTGATCCAGCAGGGCGCTGCCCATCGCGTCGCGGGCCTCGGCCTGTTTCGGCTTCAGGCCCAGTTCCTCGCGCACCTCGTCGGGCAGTTCGACCCACTTCGACTTGTAGATCTCGGAGTAGCAGGCCACGTCCGGAGCGGAATGGAGCAGGCTGACAAGGTTGTAGGACCCCGTACGGGGGGTCGCGAGAACGACGAAGTCACGGCTCATGGGATATCGGCACCGGATTTGTGGCTGCACATGGGCCGGTCCTAGCCGTGCCCGGCTGATCCTGTCCAGTCGAATTCGCGCCCCCGGAGGCCCCGAACCCGCGAGAATCCGCCTGTCCGTGGGGTCAGATGCCCCATCTGCCCTTTACCTCATTCGACCATCGGGCCTATATGGTCCCTGCTGTGCCGAGCAGACCGGTCGGTGCACGGCCAAGCGCGAGAAATCACGGAAAGCGTATACATGTTTGGGGCACTTTCGGGGCTGTTCTCGGCCGATATGGCAATCGACCTCGGCACGGCGAACACCCTGGTCTACGTCAAGGGCAAGGGAATCGTGCTGAACGAGCCCTCGGTCGTCGCCTATCAGATCAAGAACGGGAACAAGCAGGTCCTGGCGGTCGGCGAGGATGCCAAGCTCATGCTGGGGCGCACCCCCGGCTCGATCCAGGCGATCCGGCCGATGCGCGATGGCGTCATCGCGGACTTCGACGTCGCCGAGGAGATGATCAAGCACTTCATCCGCAAGGTCCACAAGGGCGGGTCCTGGGCCAAGCCCAAGGTCATCGTCTGTGTGCCCCACGGCGCGACACCGGTGGAAAAGCGCGCGATCCGCGAATCGGTGCTGTCGGCGGGTGCGCGCAAGGCGGGCCTGATCGCCGAGCCGATCGCGGCTGCCATCGGCGCGGGGATGCCGATCACCGATCCGACCGGCAACATGGTCGTCGACATCGGCGGAGGCACCACCGAGGTCGCTGTCCTGTCGCTGGCCGACATCGTCTATGCCCGGTCGGTCCGCGTCGGCGGCGACCGCATGGACGAGGCGATCATCAGCTATCTGCGCCGCCAGCATAACCTTCTGGTGGGCGATGCCACCGCCGAGCGCATCAAGACCTCGATCGGGTCGGCGCGGATGCCCGACGACGGGCGCGGTGCCTCGATGGAGATCCGGGGCCGCGACCTGCTGAACGGCGTACCGAAGGAAACCGAGGTCACGCAGGCGCAGGTCGCCGAGGCAGTGGCCGAACCCGTGCAGCAGATCTGCGAGGCGGTGATGACCGCGCTGGAATCGACGCCGCCAGACCTGGCCGCGGACATCGTCGACCGCGGCGTGATGCTGACCGGCGGCGGCGCCCTGCTGGGCGACCTGGACCTGGCGCTGCGCGAGCAGACCGGGCTGGCGATCTCGATCGCGGACGAGACGATGAACTGCGTCGCGCTGGGCACTGGCAAGTCGCTGGAATACGAACAACAGCTTGCGCATGTGATAGACTTCGGCAACTGACCGGATCACGGGCGGAACCTGCCGTCCCGCTTTGAGGGAGCAGACGGGCGTGTCACGCGGGAACGACGATGCCTTGGCGATGTGGCGATCCGTCCGCCGCGTGCTGCTTGCGGGCATCTGCCTGCTGTTCCTGGCGCTGTTCCTGCTGTGGCGCATCGACAACCCCCGCGTCGAAGGCCTGCGCATGGCGCTGATGGACCGGTTGCTGCCCAGTTTCGACTGGACGATCAGCCCGGTCACCACGCTGACCCGCATCATCTCGGAATACGAGACGCTGGACCGCGTCTATGAACAGAACCGCGAGCTGCGCCGCGAGTTGCAGCGCATGAAGGGCTGGCGCGAGGCCGCCTTGCAGCTTGAGGAAAAGAATGCGCGGCTGCGGGCCCTGAACAACGTCCGGCTCAGCCCGCGCATCGGTTTCATCACCGGCGAGGTGCTTGCCGACAGCGGCAGCCCGTTTCGACAGTCGGCACTGCTGAACATCGGACGGATCGATGGCGTTGCCGACGGCTCGGCTGCGGTCGACGGGCTGGGGCTGGTGGGGCGGATTTCCGGCGTGGGCGAGCGCACCGCGCGGATCATTCTGCTGACCGACATCAACAGCCGGGTTCCGGCGGTGATCCAGCCCTCGGGGCAGCGGGCGCTTGTGACCGGCAACAACACCAACGCGCCATTGCTGGAATTCGTCGAGGACGTCGAGGACGTGCGCCCCGGCGATCGTATCGTGACCTCGGGGGATGGCGGCATCTTTCCGTCGGACCTGCTGATCGGGACCGTCGCGCTGGACCAGTCCGGCCGATTGCGCGCGCGGCTGGCGGCGGATTACGGCGCGCTGGAGTTCATCCGCGTGCTGCGACAGGCCCCGTCCGAGTCGATCCCCGGCAGCGGCGATCTGATCGGCCCGCAACTGCCGCCTGAGCTGCGCGACGCGCCGCTTGCAGCCACGGACGAGACCGCAGAGGCCGCCGAATGACCGCGCGCGCCCCCTCGCCCCTGCAGACGCTGCTGTTCGCGGTGATCGCGCTGGCGGTGATCCTGGCGCAACTGCTGCCGCTGCAATTGCAGGCCGAGCATATGGTGCAACCGGATCTGCTGGTGGCACTGGCCGCCGCCTGGGTGATCCGGCAGCCCGAGAACATGCCGCTGCTTCTGGTGGCGCCCATCCTGTTGCTGGCCGACCTGATCCAGGACCGCCCCGTCGGCCTGTGGGCGCTGATCAGCCTGTTGCTTATCGAGGCCATGGCCGCCCAGCGCGAGGGGCTGCGCAACCGTCCGTTCCCGTTCGAATGGGCCGCCTTTACCGGCGTG
>JBFHFG010000493.1:0-3137 GCA_041583815.1 Halovulum sp. | reverse complement strand
GTAGGCGCGTGCGCCCAGGAAGGGGCGTTGCGCATCATCGGCCAGCGCCCGCGCTTCGGCCAGCGCGGCCCGGCCGGGCGGGCTGTCGAGTGCGCTTTCGTCCAGTTCCACGATCACCCCGGCATGGGTGATGCGGCAGCGCAGCACGGCGCCGGTGCCAAGCCGGGCATGCAGTGCGCCCTCGACCCGATCGACGAAATCCAGGTCCTCGGCGGCGATGCGGATGCCGGTTTCGACCCGGCTGGCAAGGCAGGGCTGCGCGGGCAGTTCGGCCAGGTCCGCAAGGCCCAGGTCGCGCGCGAGCGCATAGATCTCGGCCTTGCCCAGCCCCGCATCGACGTAGGGGTGGATGACCCGGTATTCCTCGGCCGCCTGAAGGCCGGGGCGGAAGTCGCCCAGATCGTCGGCATTGGTGCCCGAGGCGACCGGCCCGTCGGCAAGTGCCGCCACGGTGGAATAGAGGTTCAGCTTGCAGAAATAGCACCGGTTCGCCGGGTTCTCGCGATAGCGCGGGTCGCCGAATTCGCCGGCATCGACAAGGTCCAGCCGCCAGCCATCGCGGGTGGCGTGGGCGCGGACGCGCTCGGTCGCGGCGGGCGGTACGGCGGGCGAGACGGCGTGTGCCATCCGCGCGCCGGGCAGGGTGGCGTGGGCGACATGGGCCAGCACCATGCTGTCGATGCCGCCGCTGACAGCGATGGTCAGGCCCTCGTGCGGGGCGAGGGCGGCGTGCAGGCGGTCAAGCTCGCTCATTCCTCGGCCCCCCGTGCCTGCGCGCGCCGTTCGGCGAGCGTTGCGCCGGTCAGGTCGTCAGCCTCGGCCTTGCGCGTTTCTGTGCCGCCGGGGCGCGTGACCTGCTTGACGCGCGGGGCGTCGCCCTGAGCCGTGCGTGGCAGGATCAGGCGGCGTTCGGCGCGCAGGCGTAGACCGATGGTCGAAGTCTGGGCGAAGCAGTGCTCGGCCACCTCGGTTTCAAAGCCGGGGCTCGCCAGCAGGCGGAAGCCGGTCGCGGGGCGGCCCTTCTTGCCGCTCAAGCTGGCGGTGGTCAGGTCCACCACGCCGGCAAAGGCGCGCAGGCGGTCGGCGGCGGTGGCGATTTCCTCGCCGGTCATGTCGTCCACATCGAACTCGATCACCGAGACGGTGTCGTCCGAGGGCTGCGCCTGCGCGTTGACCACGCGCACGGCCAGAACGTTCGCCATGCCGGGCAGTTCCTTGGTCCCCGCGCCATGGCCCGTGGCGGCAAGGGTGCCGGAACACGGGGCGGCTATGCCCAGCGCGTGCAGATGCGCGGCGATGCAGGCCCCGGTGGGGGTGACGCGCTCACCGCCTACGCCGTCGTCATGGACAGGCAGGTCGGTCAGCAGCCGCGCTGTGGCGGGCGCGGGGATGGGCAGGGGGCCATGCTGGGTCTTGACCAGTCCGCCACCCAGCGGAAGCGGGGCGAGCGACCAGGTGCTGCCCTCCAGCAGTGCGATAATCCGGCCCGCGGCGGTCAGGTCGGCCAGAGTGTCCCAATCTGCGATCTCGTGGAAATGCACCCGTTCCAGCGGGACGCCGTGGACCGTCGCCTCGGCCTCGGCCAGACGGCGCAGCATGGCGGCGGCGTGGTCCCGCGTCGCTTCGTCCAGATCGGCATTTGCGATCAGCTCGGCCATCTGGGGGTAATGGCGCGGGGCCTTGTCGGCGGGAAGGTTCACGGTGAACCGGCTGCCGGTCAGCCCGTGCGAGACCGCCGGTTCCAGCGTCGCGCTGCCGTCCTGGGGCAGAACGGCGGCCACGGCCCTCAGTACCGGTTCCCGCAGGTCCGGCAGGGCGTCGAGCATGGCCGCGGCGAACATGTCGCCCGCGATGCCGCCCACGGGAGTCAGGTGGATGTGCCGTCCGGTCACAGGGACGGGCCCAGTCGACTGATCACTTCGTCGCATTCCTTTGCCTTCTCGGCGCACGATTGCGCCCCTTCGCAGATCCCGACAAACCGCGCGGCAAGCGGCGCAAGCAGGGACTGGCGGGGCGCATCGCCGGTGAAGGCGGGCGAGGCATCGAAGTCGATCTGGCCTGGCAGACGCCGCACGGTCTCGGGGTTCGCGCACATCTTTATCGTCGGTGCGACCGCGCTGCCATAGGGGTTGCCCTGGCCGGTGGCAAAACACACGACCTGCGCGCCGCCCGCCACCATCGAGGTGATCGATTCCGGCGACAGCGCGGGCGTGTCCATCAGGTAGAGCCCGGGGCCGGGAACCGCCGCACCCTGTTCCAGCGCGCCCGCGATCGGTCCGGTGCCGCCCTTGCGGATCGCGCCCAGCGATTTTTCCTCGAGCGTGGTGATGCCGCCATCGTGGTTCTGCGGGCCGGGATTGCCCGAGCGCAGGTCGCGCCCTGCCTCGCGCGCGGTCCGCTGACGTTCGTGCAGGAACGCGGTCAGCCTGTCGGCCACCTCTGGCGATGCCGCACGGGCGCCCAGAATCGACTCGGTCCCCAGCCACTCGATCGTTTCAGAGAACAGCGCCGCGCCGCCCGCGGCGGTCAGTGCATCGCAAAGATCCCCGGCCAGTGGGTTGGTGACCATACCCGACGAGGCGTCGGAATGCCCGCATTCCACTGCCAGCACCAGGTCCGAGACGGGGCAGGGCACGCGCGACATGGCATCCAGCTGCTGCTGGAGCGCTTCCCCGGCTTCTGTCGCGGCGGCGATCATGGCGGGGGAATCCTCGTCCGCTTCTTGCAGCGAGAATCCGGCGACGGGGCGACCGGTCTTTTCAATCGCCTGCTGGTAGAGCCGCCGCAACCCGGCATCCGGGGCCAGCACGATCACCGCACCGACGTTCGGGTGGGCCCCCAGCGCGGTCAGCACGGACTGGTGAAACGTCCGGTCCGCGCCCAGGTGCCCACGGCCATGCGGGCTGAGCACCGGCACCGCGCGGGGCAGTGCGGCGGCCAGCTTGCGCGCGCCGGGGCCGTTCAGCCCGCAAACGGACAGGATCAGCAGATGGTTGCGCACCCCGGCTCGGCCCTGCGTGCGCTCATAGCCCAGGAAGGTGTCGGGCAGCGGTGCGGGCTGGCTCGCGGACGGGAGGGCGGTCCGGTTCATGGGTCGGCGCCCTCCAGGTTATGCAGGTGAACATGTTCACCCGGAG
>JBFHFG010000492.1:0-3140 GCA_041583815.1 Halovulum sp. | reverse complement strand
GCCGAGGCGCTGCGGAAAGAGGAATCTACTGCTCTGCCGCAAGATTTCCCCTATGGCGGTGTTCATGGGTTGTCGATCGAGTTGAGCGAGAAGCTTTCGCGCATTCGTCCTGAGACCCTAGCGCAGGCCGGGCGGATCGAAGGCATGACTCCGGCGGCGCTGACGTTGATTTTGGGTGAACTTCGTCGCTATCGGCGCAAATCGGCATGAATCGAGACGTTGTTCTCAAGGGTTTGCAGGCGGACCTTGGTGTTTCACGTGAAACATGCGACCGGCTCGACGCATATGTGGGGCTGCTGACCAAGTGGACACGCAAGATAAACCTTATCAGCACAAATACGGTGGCTGATGTCTGGTCTCGGCATATTCAGGACAGTACCCAGATCTGGTCGCTGGCGCCGAATAATGCGCGGAAATGGCTTGATATGGGTACCGGCGGCGGGTTGCCTGGGCTGGTTATCGGCATCTTGGCAGCCGAATTGCGCGCAGACCTTGAGGTCGTGTTGTTGGAATCGGATATGCGGAAGGGGGTCTTTCTGCAGACTGCGGTTCGGGAGTTGGGGCTGAACGCAAAAGTGGTCATCGATCGGATCGAATCCGCCGAACCGCAGAATGCAAACGTGATTAGCGCCCGGGCCCTTGCGCCATTGGCGAAACTGCTGGAGTTCGCAGACTTTCATGGCGCCCCGGGTGCAGTTTGTCTGTTTCCCAAGGGCCGCACGTACCGCGAGGAATTGACGGAGGCGAAGCGCATCTGGCATGTAGTCTGCGAGGCGGTGCCGAGCCAAACCGATCCGGCCTCCGTCCTTCTGGAGATCGGAGAATTCAAGCGTGTCTGAGCGAATCCCGCGGATTATCGCGATTGCCAACCAGAAAGGTGGCGTCGGGAAGACCACAACCACGATCAATCTTGGCGCATCGCTGGCCACCCTTGGCGAAAAGGTGCTGTTGGTCGACATGGACCCTCAGGGGAACGCCTCGACCGGGCTAGGGATCGGTCAGGCGTCGCGCGATGTCACCTCGTATGACGTGCTGATGGGCCACGAGTCGGCGCGCGATGCGATACTGCCGACGGCGACGCGCAACTTGTCGATCATTCCGGCGACGCCGGACCTGAGTTCGGTCGATATCGAGCTTGCGGGCGAGCGTGACAGGATTACGCGTCTGCGCAAGGCGTTGCGGGACGATGATCTTGGACCGCTAGATTATGTGCTGATCGACTGCCCGCCATCGTTGAACATGCTGACGGTGAACTCGCTGGTCGCCGCAGATGGCGTGCTGGTCCCGCTCCAGTGCGAATTTTTCGCGCTTGAGGGGATCACCCAGCTTCTACGGACCATCGGCGAGATCCGGCAATCTTCGAACAAGGCGCTGATCACCCAGGGAATCGTACTGACGATGTACGATCAGCGGAACAACCTGACCGCTGATGTCGAGGCTGATGTGCGCGAGAATCTTGGCGCCCTGGTGTTCAAGACGGTGATCCCGCGCAACGTGCGCCTGAGCGAGGCGCCATCGCACGGGATTCCGGTGCTGAGTTATGATCCGCGCAGCAGCGGCAGCGAGGCCTATATGGCCTTTGCCAAAGAACTGCGCAGGCGCGTGCGTGCACGCCAGACTGCTTGAGGGAGAGATGATGGCTCGTAAGACCGATCGAAAAGGGTTGGGGCGGGGGCTGTCGGCCCTGTTGGCAGACACGGCCGAAACTGAAGAGCCCGCGGCCGCGCCGCGCGTTACCGGTACGACTGTGGATATTGATCGGATTCAGGCGAACCCGGACCAGCCGCGGCGCACCTTCGGCGAGGAGGAGCTGACTGAGCTGTCCGCCTCGATCCGCCGCAACGGCATTATTCAGCCGTTGGTGGTGCGCCCGGATCCCGAGAACCCCGAAATGTTCCAGCTGGTCGCCGGCGAACGCCGCTGGCGCGCCGCGCAACGCGCGCAGATCCACGAAGTCCCGGTGGTAATCCGCGAGCTGAGCGATGAAGAGGTGCTGGAAGTCGCCATCATCGAGAACGTTCAGCGCGTCGACCTGAACCCGGTCGAAGAGGCGCAGGGCTACAAACAGCTGATGGACCGGTTTGGTCACGGGCAGGAAACCATCGCCGAGGCCCTTGGAAAAAGCCGCAGTCACATCGCCAATACGCTGCGACTTCTGAACCTGCCGCCCGAGGTGGTCGAGCATCTGCGCGCTGGTCGGCTGAGCGCCGGACACGCGCGTACGCTGATCCCGGCGCAGGATCCCGCCGCCCTGGCGCGGGAGGTGATCGCAAAGGGGCTTTCGGTTCGCCAGACAGAGGCGCTGGTGCGGGCCGAAAAGGAAAATATCAATAAAAAACAAAGAGTTAAAGAGCCGAAAGATGCGGATACCCGCGCCATCGAGGCAGATCTGTCGGCCCAGTTGAAGATGCGTGTCAGCATCGATCACGCCCCGGGTCAGGATGGTGGCGTGATGAAGATCAAGTACAAGTCGCTGGACGACCTGGACAAGCTGCTGGGCACGTTGTCGGGGGGCTGAGCCCTCAGGCCAGCAATGCCCGCAGCACAGCGTTCAGCAGTGGCCTGCCGCGCCCGGTGACCGCGATGCGGTCGCCGGATCGCTCTAGCAGCCCGACGCTTACCAGGTCGGCCATCGCGGGCAGGGGGGCGCCGCCAAGCCGTGCGTGGCGGTCCAGCGAAGCGCCCTCGGCCAGCCGCAGCGCCATCATCAAGTATTCTTCAGCCTGATCGGCCGGGGGAACCGCAGACACCTCGGACAGGCCCTCTCCGCGCGCCTCCACGGTCTTTAGCCATGTTTCCGGGTGCAGGGCGGTCGCAGTGGCCAGGCGCTGTCCATCGTGCGTATAGCGGCCGTGTGCGCCCGGACCTATTCCGACGTATTCGCCGTAGCGCCAGTAGACCAGGTTGTGCCGGCCCTCAGCCCCAGGCTGGGCGTGGTTCGAAATCTCGTAGCCCGCGAAACCGGCGGCGGTGCAGTGGTCTTGTGTCAGGGAGTACATGTCGGCGGACAGGTCATCGTCGGGCAGGCCGCGCAGCTTGCCGCGCGCGTGCAGTTCACCGAACCGCGTTCCGGCCTCGATGGTCAGTTGGTATAGCGACAGGTGGTCGGCGGCCATGTCCAGCGCCTGACTCAGTTCGGC
>JBFHFG010000491.1:0-3150 GCA_041583815.1 Halovulum sp. | reverse complement strand
CGCGAGCTGGCGTTCCTGCATCCGGTCGCCCGCCGCATCGGCGGACCGGCTGTGCGGAACATGGCAACCGTCGGCGGAAACCTGTTTGCCCCGCATCCCTATGGCGATTTCACCGTAGCGTTGCTGGCACTGGACGCCACAGTTCATTGGGCTGGTGGCCGTGAAGAACCCATGGAGCGGTTCCTTCAGGGCCGCGAGACAGCCCGCGGCGTCGTGGCCGCTGTCAGCCTCGCGCGGCCCGCCGACGGGGCGTTCCGCTTTCTCAAGGTGTCGCGCGTGAAGCCCAAGGGCGTCTCGGTCATGAGCATCGCCGCCCATCTGCCGGGGCAGGGCGGGCGCGACGCGATCCGCATTGCCTTTGGCGGCATGGGGCCGACGCCCTTGCGCGCCAAATCCGCCGAGGCGGCGTTGAGCGGCGCGCGTCTGGACGAGGCCGGAATCGCCCAGGCGCTGCGCGTGGCCTGCGACGGGTTGCAGCCCGCTGACGACCCGCTCGCCTCGGCCTGGTACCGCACGCAGGTCGCGCCGGTGCACCTGAAACGACTTCTGCTGCAGGAGGGCGCGCGCTGATGCCCAAGACCCCCGTACGTTTCACCCTGAACGGCGCCGAGGTGGCGGAGTTCGTCAATCCCGGCGCCAACCTGCTGGACGTGCTGCGCCGTGATGCTGGCGACCTGTCGCCGAAAAGCGGATGCATGCAGGGCACCTGTGGCGCCTGCACGGTGCTGATCGACGGCGAGCCGCACCTGTCCTGCCTGACCCTGGCCGAAACCGCCGAGGGCCGCGAGATCCGCACCACCGGCGGGCTGGCCGACGGGCCGGACCTGCACCCGCTTCAGACCGCGTTCATGGAAGGCTTCGCCGCGCAGTGCGGCTATTGCACCTCGGGCATGTTGATGGCGGCCAAGGCACTGCTGGACCGCAACCCGCGCCCCAGCCGCGACGAGGTGATCGAGGCGATCTCGGGCAACCTGTGCCGCTGCACCGGCTACGAACCCATCGTCAACGCGATACTGACGGCCGCCGACCGCATGCAGGGGAGGGTCGTGCGATGAGCATCGAATTCCGCAAGGACCTGTTCGCGGACGAGCGCGACGACGACCTGTCGCAGATCGGCAAACCCGCGATACGGCAGGACATCCTTGGCCATGTCACGGGTCGCACAGCCTATTACGATGACCACCTGTTCGATGGGCTGTTGCACATGCGGGCGGTTCGCTCGCCGCATCACCATGCGCGGATCCGCTCGGTGGACATTTCGGCGGCGGAACGGATGCCCGGCGTGCGCCGGATCGTGCTGCCCCGCGATATTCCGCACAACATCAACACGCTGCTGTCGCTGATCGGCTTCGGTCGCGACGACGAGGCGCTGCTGCAACCCGAGAGGGTCGCGTATCGCGGCGAGCCGGTCGCAGCCGTGATCGCAGATACCGAGGCGCAGGCCCGCGCAGCGGTCGCCGCCGTGCGCGTCGACTGGGAGGTGCTGCCCCACGTGCTGGACGTCGAAGACGCGTTGAAGCCCGGCGCGCCATCAGTCAATCCGGCCTATCCGGACAACACGTTCGACTATGGTCCCTACGACCACCAAAAGCTGCGCTTTGGCGATGTACACGCCGCATTGGCGCAAGCCAACAAGATCGTAGAAGGGCGTTACCAGATGTCGCCCATCGAGCAGGCCCCGATCGAGACCTGCGGCGCCATCGCCGCGCCCGAGACCAACGACCGCTATGTCTGCCACACGGCGACGCAGGCATTGTTCTTCTCGCTGGGGACCACGGCCAAGCTGCTCGATATGCCCTCGTCGAAACTGCACTTCATCGGCGGCACCGTCGGCGGCGGCTTCGGCGGCAAGGTCGACAGCATCACCGAGCCGATGGCGGTGCTGGGCGCACGCCTGACAGGACGACCGGTCAAGTTCGCCTGGGACCGCGAAGAGGAAATGCAGGTCGGTGCGCCGCGCGGCGCCGAGCGTTGGTACATCCGCGACGGGGTGATGAACGACGGGCGCATCGTCGCGCGCGAGTTCACGGGCTTTTTCGACAGCGGCGCGTACACACGGCTGTCGTCCTATGCCATCGTCAAGGGCACCGGGCACCTGCCGGGGCCCTACTCGATCCCGAACGTCGCCTCGAACGTCTATTGCGTCTACACCAACCGCACGCCCGCGACCGCGATGCGGGGCTTTGGCATTACCGGCGTCGATTTCGCCATCGAGTGCCACATGGACAAGGTGGCCGAGGCAGTCGGCATGGACCCGATCGAGCTGCGCATCCTGAACGCCTATCGCGACGGCGACATGAAGGCGCACAGGCGGCTGGCCAAGAACACCGCGCTGATCGAGTGCTGCCAGGTCGCGGCGGGCAAGGCGAAATGGCCGCTGTCCGCGCAGGCGATGCAGGCCAGCAGCCTGACCGGCGGCGGCGGTGCGCGGGCCGAGATCCCCGAGACCGCCATCGACGCCGAGGGCAAGATCGGCGAACGGCGGCAGGGTCGGGTGACGTCCACCGCGCCTGCGCGCGGAACAGGCCGCGTGCCTGCGGGAACGGCATCCGAAGCGATCGTCGCAGCCCCGGTGCAGCGCCCCGACATGCAGATCGAGGCCGAGCGTATCGGGCATCGAACCTCGACACCGCCGGCCCCCATGCCACAGACTGCGCCCGCCTACGCTCCGGCGCCTGCAGCGCCAGCGCGTGGTGGCAGTGGTCCCGCGATGCCAGCGGCCGCGTCCGGGCAGGGCACGGCCTATCCGCCACAGCAACCAGCACCACAACCAGCGCCTCAGCCTGCCCCCCAAGCCGCGCCTCCGGCGCAGCCCTATGCTCCGGCAAAGCCGTTCGAGCGGGGCATCAAGCGCCCGGGCGCATCCCCTTTCATCACCGGCCGCAGGAGGCGTTGAGATGACCGTTCACACCGGGCGCGGCTTTGCCTGCATCAACTATCCCATCGGCATGAACCTTGGCGGCGATCCGGCGCAGGCGCTGGTGCATTCGACCCCCGACGGCAAGTTCATGGTCACGCTCTCGGCCATCGACCTCGGGCAGGGGATGAAATCCGTCACCCGCCAGATCGACGCCGAAACCCTGGGCGTGCCGATCGAGGATGTCTATGTCGACACCGCCGACAGCGATACCGGCCCGCATGACATGGGGT
>JBFHFG010000490.1:0-3151 GCA_041583815.1 Halovulum sp. | reverse complement strand
GCCGCCGCCCGCAAGGCAGATATACAGGAAAACGAAGCAATAGAGGATGGCCGCGTCGCCGCCGTTCGCAACGGGATACAGGCTGTTCGGCGCGTGGAAGGCCCAGTAGGCGACCGCCATCATCCCCGACAGGACGAAGGCGACGGGCCGGGTGAACAGGCCCAGCAACAGCAGCAGACCGCCACCGAACTCGAGTACGCCGCCGAACCAGAACAGTGAGAAGGTGGGCGGCATGTGGTCGGTCGGGGGAAAACCGAACAGTTTCTGCAGCCCGTGTAGCAGGAAGATCAGCGCGGCCACGATGCGCAGGATGCTGAGCATGCGGGGCGCCCATTTGGTCTCGAGTATTCGGGTGTCGATCATCGGCGGGTCCTTCGGTTCATTGCGTGAACCGCCCTGCCCGGCCGGGGACCAGCGGGGCAGGGCGGGACGGCGCCGTTTCTGAACGCGGTGGATCGCCACGCGGGGGATGACCCGTGTAACGCTGGCCATGGGGGTGGACAGGTGCGACAGGCGCGCGGCGTGCGATCCGGCCCCGGTCGACGGCGTCGGACCGCTGATACGCGGGGGGCTTGCTGCTTCTGTCGGCGCAGGGGCTGACAAGATCGTGATCGGGCGTCCTGCCCCAATGAAAAAGGCCGGCGCAAGGCCGGCCTTCGTTCAGGTTTCGATGTAGCTGCGCGCTTACTCGCGATTGCCGAGGAACTGCAGCAGGAACATGAACAGGTTGATGAAGTCCAGGTACAGGTTCAGCGCGCCCATGATGGCTGCTTTGCCCAGCCAGTCGCTGGCGCCCATGTGGACCATCTCAAGGTACTGAGCCTTGATCCGCTGGGTGTCATAGGCGGTCAGGCCGGCGAAGATCAGAACACCGATCGCCGAGATGGCAAACTGAACGGCCGGGCTGGCCAGGAAGATGTTCACGACCATCGCCACGATGAGGCCGATCAGGCCCATGATCAGGAACGAACCCCAACCCGAAATGTCCTTCTTGGTGGTGTACCCATACAGGCTGAGACCGGCGAAGGCGATCGCGGTGATCAGGAACGTCTGCACGATCGAGTAGCCGGTGAACACCAGGAAGATCGAGCTGATCGACAGGCCCATCACGGCGGCGAACGCATAGAAGGTCAGCTGGGCGGCGGCTTCGGACAAGCGGTTGATGCCCGCGCTCAGGCCGAACACGAAGGCCAGCGGGGCGAACATGATCACCCAGCGCAGCGGCGAGGTGTAGATCGTCGCGCCAAAGCTGTTCAGGTATTTGTCAGCGCTGATCTGGGCCACTGCCAGCGACGGGTCGGTCGTGACCGCAAGGCCCGAGATGGCCCAGGCCGCCAGGGCGGTGATCAGCATGCCTACGGACATCGTGCCGTAGACCTTGTTCATGTGTGCGCGCAGGCCCTCGTCGATCTGCGCGGTGCGAACGCCTGCGCTCGAGCGCCGGACAGTTTCGAATTCGGCCATCAATTCCTCCATGTAGCAGCCCGCCGATGAGGCGCATAGCACCCCTCAGCTAGGTTTGATATTGGCAGATAAGCCCTGATTTTCAAGTGCGAGGCGTGCTGTCGGGGCGGTTTTTATGAGGGTTTTTGTCATATTCGTTCGCCACTTGTGCCAGGGCTCAATCCTGCGCGCGAAGGACCCGGGCCGGACGGCTTGTCAGCGGCCGCCAGGCAAAGGCCAGCCCGGCCAGACGCGACGCGAGCGCCCCACCCGCGACGATCGCCAGCGCCGAGATAGGTTCGAACACGTAACCTGTGTCCATCACGAAGGTCATCACGCCCCAGCCGGCCAGTCCCCCGGCCAGGATCGCCACGGCCCCGGCCGACGCGCCCAGGATCGCTGAGCGCAGCGCAAAGCTGGCGAGGATCCGCGCGCGCGTCGCACCGACGGTCTTCAGGACCGCTGCTTCGAACACGCGACGCCGTTCGCCTGCCGCCGCGGCACCGATCAGGACGACGAATCCGGTCAGAAGCGTTGTTGCCGCGCCATAGCGTACTGCCGCGGACAGGCCGTCCAACGCCTCGGTCACTTGGTCGATGGCCTCGCGCACGCTGATCGCGGTGATATTGGGATAGGCCCCGGCACGGGTGCGCAGCAGGCTGCCTTCGACGCCGCGGTCGGCGTAGATCGTGGCGATGTGCGTGTGCGGCGCACCGGCCAGCGCGTCGGGGTTGAGCAGCATCACGAAGTTGATGCCCATGTCCTGGAACTCGACCTTGCGGAAGTTGGCGATGGTCGCGGTCAGGTCCCGCCCCAGCACGTTAACGGTGATCTCGTCGCCAAGTTCCAGGCCCATCTCGCGGGCCTCTTCCTCGGCAAAGCTCATCAGCGGGGGGCCGTCGTAGTCCTCCGGCCACCATTCGCCGGCCAACACCTCGGACCCCGGCGGGGGCGTCGCAGAATAGGTCACGCCACGGTCGCCGCGCAGGACCCAATGGCTTTCGCCGGTCCTGGCGCGGACGTAAGCGCGGGCGCTCTCGCCGTTGATGCGGGTCAGGATGCCACGCAGCATCGGCGCGGTCTCGACCTCGGTCACACCTTCGGCGGCGTCGGTCTGCTGCAGAAAGCCGTCCAGTTGGTCGTTCTGGATGTCGATGAAGAAGTATGCGGGTGCGATGTCGGGGATCTCGCGCTGGATCGCGCCGCGCAGGTTGCTGTCGATCTGTCCGATCGTGGCCAGTACCGTCAGGCCGAGACCCAGCGACAGCGTGACCGAGGAAGTTTCGCCGCCGGGACCGCCCACTGCACCCAGTGCCAGGCGCAGGGCTGGGCGCCCGCGGGCCAGTGCCGAATGCGCCATCCGCCGCGCCAGCCAGCGCACGCCACGTGCCGCGAGCAGTAGCGCGCCGAGCGCCGCCAACACGCCCCCGGCTGACCATAGCGCCAGAAATTCCATGTCAGACAGCCAGGCCGCGGCAGCGATCAGGGTGACCGCAAGCACCGCGATCAGCAGGATGAAGCGCCAGGACGGCAGGTGGCGGTCAGCCTCGGTCGCGTCGCGGAACAGGCCGGCGGCGCGGATCTGGCGGGCGCGTGCCAAGGGCCAAAGGGTGAAGATCAGCGCTGTCATCAGGCCGTAAAAGGCGGCTTCCAGAAGCGGTGCTGGATAGATGCCGAATTCTGCCGGGACCGGCAGCCGCGCCTCGAT
>JBFHFG010000489.1:0-3154 GCA_041583815.1 Halovulum sp. | reverse complement strand
CGGGCCTTCGGGTCGCGCGCCACCCGCCGCGCGGTGGCCAGCGCCCAGGCTGCCGCCGCCGGGGCAAGCAGCCGCGCGGCCAGGCCGGGGGCCGCGGGCGGGCGCGACCAGAAGGCAGGCGCGCGCATCAGACTGTGCCGGTCGGCGCCGGGGCCATTGGTGCGGCGTTCGACGCGCCTACACCCCCGTCCCCGCCGGGTGCGCGGGGCAAATGCCGCTCTATCACCTCCAGCACGCGGCGGGTAACGTCGGCGCCCTCGGACGACACCGACCAGGCGGCGGTGGCCAGCGCGGCGGCCCGGTCGGGCGGCAGCGTCTCGGCAAGTTTCGCGCCCAGGTCCTCGGGCCGGGGCACCAGCACCGCGGCACCGGCGCGGCGGAACCGCGTGTAGGCGGTCTCGAAGTTCTGCACATGCGGCCCCGTCAGGATCGCCGAGCCCAGCAGCGCGGGTTCGAACGGGTTGTGCCCACCCTTGTCGACCAGCGAGGCGCCGATGAAGCTGACGGCGGCGATCCTGTACCACAGGCCCATCTCGCCCAGCGTGTCGGCCAGGTAGATATCGGTGTTGCGGTCCGGCGTGCCGCCTTCCGACCGGACGGCCACGGTCCAGCCCTCGGCGCGCAGCGCGGCAGCGATGCGCAGGCCGCGGTCCGGGTGGCGCGGTGCCAGGATCAGCAGCAGGCCGGGAACGCTACGGCGGGCCTCGCGGTGGGCGCGGCTGACCATCTCCTCCTCGCCCTCGTGGGTCGAGGCCGCCAGCCAGACGGTGCGCCCGGCCAGGGTCTTGACCAGCGTCTTCAGTGCGTTCGGATCATGCGGCAGCGGCTGCGCGGTATCCTTCAGGCTGCCGGTCACCTCCACCCGGTCCGGCGGCGCGCCCAGCGCCAGCAGGCGCTCTGCCTGGGAATCGTCCTGCGCCAGGATCGCCTGGAACCGCCCCAGCAGGGACGCACCATAAGCACCCAGGCGGCGCATCCGCCGCGCCGAGTTTGCCGACATGCGCGCGTTGATCAGCAGCATCGGCACGCCGCGCGCATGGGTGCTGACCAGGAGCCGCGGCCACAGCTCGCTTTCCGTCCAGATCGCCAGGTCCGGCCGCCAGTGCGACAGGAACCGGCGCACGGCCGGGCCGGTGTCCAGCGGGATGTACTGGTGAAAGGCACGCTCCGGCAGCCGGTCGGCGATCAGCTCGGCCGAGGTGCGGGTGCCGGTCGTCACCAGCGCATGCAGGTCCGGCTGCGCGTCCAGCAGGGTCTCGATCAGCGCCAGCAGCGACATCGACTCCCCGACCGAGGCGGCGTGGAACCACACCAGCCGCCCCTCGGGACGCGCGCGGCCGGCATTGCCCAGCCGCTCTTCCAGGCGGGCGGGGTCCTCCTTGCCGCGCGACTGGCGGCGCCGCAGGATGCCGCGCACGAAGGGCGGCGCCAGCTCGGAGGCGCCCAGCACCAGGGCCAGCGCAACCGATCTCGGCATCGCCGGCGTCCCCCTCAGTCCAGCTCCTCGGTGGGCGAGGCTTCCCGCTCCTCGTCGCGCAGCCGGTGCAGGTGGGCGATGAAGTACCGGGTGTGGGCGTCGTCCACGGTCGCCTGGGCCTTGGATTTCCACGCGTCATAGGCGCTGGCATAGTCGGGGTAGATCCCGACGATGTCGATCGCATCGACATCGCGGAAGGCGGATTTCGACGGATCGACAAGCTCGCCGCCGAATACGAGGTGCAGGCGCTGGGTCATGGGGATACTCCCTGAGGATCGGGTCACGCTGCGGCGCACCCTAGCCGTTGACGTTTGCGGGTCAAGCGCCCCGGCGCCGCGCTGCCGGTCCCCCGCACCGCATCGACACCCAAACGACCCGGGCCCGCCCCACTTTGGTCTTCCAAATATCCCCGCCGGAGGCCCCCGCCCGCGACCGGTGCCGCCTCAGGCCACGCCGCGCAGCGCCAGCAACCTGCCGTGCAGCCCCGAGGCCGCGGCGATGCACCCGGCCTGCTGCCGCCCGGCGGCATTGAACACCGGCTCGGTTCCGGCGGCGTCGGTGACGGTGCCGCCCGCCTCACGCACGATCAGCGTTCCGGCGGCCAGGTCCCATTCCCAGCTGTCGCGGAAGGTCACCAGCGCATCGAACCGGCCCTCGGCCACCAGGCACATCCGGTAGGCCAGCGACGGTCGATAGCCCCGCTCTGCCGGGGGCACGCCGCCGGGCCAGTGCTCGGGCAGCAGCGAGGGCCGCGTCGCCAGGATCTTCGCTGCCGCCGGATCGACCGCGCCCGACACCCGGATTGGTGCCCCGTTCAGCGTCGCACCGCACCCTGCGGCGGCGGCGTACATCCGGTCCAGCGCAGGCAGATATACCACGCCCGCAACCACCAGCCCGTTCTCGACCACAGCCAGCGCGTGCGAGAACGCGGTGGTGCCCTCCAGGAAGGCGCGGGTGCCGTCGATCGGGTCGATCACGAACACCCGGTCCCGGGTCATGCGCTCGGCATCGTCGGGGGTTTCCTCGGACAACCAGCCGTAATCGGGACGCGCCGCGCGCAGATGCCCGGCCAGCGCGGCATCGACCTCCAGGTCGGCGACCGAGACCGGCCCGGCCCCGGCCTCCTTGTCCCAGGCGTGCGGGTCCTGCCGGAAATGGCGCAGCGCGATGGGCCCGGCGATGCGGGCGGCCTCGATCAGCAACGCCAGGTCGTCGTCGCGCCCGTCGGTTGCAGCAGCCCCGATGTCAGGCCCCCGCAACCGTCAGGCCTTCGACCAGAAGCGACGGTACCAGCCGGCTGAGGTGCGGGCGCGCGTCGTCCGCGGCGCGCAGCGACTTCAGCATCTCGGGCAGGCTTCCGGCGATGGTGCACTCGTTCACCGGCTCGGCGATCTGCCCGCCGCGCACCCAGAACCCCGACGCCCCGCGCGAGTAATCCCCGGTGTTCGGGTTGATCGAACTGCCCATCATCGAGGTGACAAGCAGCCCCTCGCCCATGTCCTTCAGCAGCGCGTCGCGCGTCGTCTGCGGCCCGGTCAGGCGCAGGTTTCCGACCGAGGGGCTGGGCGGCCCACCGGTGCCGCGCGCGGCGTTGGCGGTGCTTTGCAGCCCCAGTTTCCGGGCATTCGCCAGGTCCAGGATCCAGCGCAGCAGCGTGCCGTCCTCGACCAGCGGGTT
>JBFHFG010000488.1:0-3171 GCA_041583815.1 Halovulum sp. | reverse complement strand
GGAAACCGGCGGAAGGCTGGTGCAGGCGGGCGGACCGGAAGCGCGGCACCGCCTTGCGCTGCGCTATGCCGATCTTGTGGGATCACTTGGGGATCCGGACGACGATCCGGATCCGCTTTACCTGGTCGATACCGGTTGGCCTTCTGGCCCGGCTCTCGGCGTTGCTCCCGTTAGCGGGGACCTGCATCCGCACGCACAAAGGATCGCGCGGGCCCACCGTCCACGGGCCCCGCCTCAGGCATGATCTGAACCGCCGCGTCCGCCGCACCTTTCGGGCGGCGCGTGGCACATCCAATCCGAAAATTTCGACCTGAACTGACAGGGGCCATCAACCGTGCCCGCCAGCTGTCGTGGAGTGATCATGCCTAGACCCACCCTCCTCAAGCGCCTCGGCGTTTGGGGCATCTGCCTGCTATGCCTGTGGCTGGCCCTGCCCAATGCGTTCTATTCCCGCGTGGATACCTACAACCAGGCCGCCGAAACCCCGGCGTTATCGTCCTCCGTAGACTGGCCTTCGTGGCTGCCGTCGGGGCTGGTCAACCTTGGCCTCGACCTGCGCGGCGGCGCGCACCTTCTGGCGGAAGTGGACACGCCGCAGGCCATCAGCCAGCGCCTCAACGCGCTCTGGCCCGACCTGAGGGATGCGCTACGCGCCGAAGGTGGTGCCGAGGCGCGAATTCGCAGGCTGGACGCGCCCGAAGGAGAACTGCGCGTCGCCGTGTCCCCGCCAAGCCTGCGGGACAAGGCCGCGGACATCGCGGCCCGGTTCGCGACCCCGATCGCATCACCCACCGGGGCGGCCGGATCGAACCTTGCGATATCGGCAACGGACGAGGGTATTTCCGTCGCGTACTCGGACATCGGCGCACGCGCGCTGACCGATCAACTGGTGTCGCAAAGCCTTGAGGTCGTCCGCCGCCGCATCGACGAGGCCGGTACACGCGAGCCGACGATCATGCGTCAGGGAACCGACCGGATCCTGATCGAGGTCCCCGGCTTCTCGGACGCAGATGCGCTGAAGCAACTGATCGGCACCACCGCGCAGCTCTCGTTCCACCCGGTCGTGGCGGCGTCGTCGGCGGACGCGCTGGGCTTGCCTTCGGCAGAGGACCCCCAGCGGATCTATCACATCGACCCGCGACCGGTCGTTTCGGGCGAGCAATTGACCGACGCGCAGGCCAGTTTCGATCAGAATGGCCAACCGGCGGTTTCGTTCCGGTTCGACGCTTCGGGGGCGCGTGCCTTCGGCGACTTTACCGCCGAGCATATCGGCAGCCCCTTCGCCATCGTGCTGGACGGCGAGGTTTTGTCCGCACCGGTGATCCAGAGCCATATCGCCGGCGGAAGCGGCATCATCACCGGCCAGTTCACGCTGGATGACAGCGCGCACCTGGCGACCCTGCTGCGCGCCGGTTCGCTGCCCGCGGACCTTGAGTTCCTGGAGGAAAAGACTGTCGGGCCCGAGCTTGGCAGCGACAGCATCGCAGCCGGTCTGAATGCCGCGCTGATCGGGATGGCGGCGGTCTGCGTCCTGATGATCGGCAGCTACGGCGGGATGGGCCTGGTGGCCGTGGGGGCGCTGGCGATCAACGTGGTGATCCTGATGGCCGTGCTGACCCTGGTCGGGGCGACGCTGACTCTGCCCGGCATAGCCGGAATCGTGCTGACCCTGGGGATGGCGGTGGACGCCAACGTGCTGATCTTCGAACGGATCCGCGAGGAACTTCGACACGAGCGCAATCTCTGGCGGGCGGTCGGTCGTGGCTTCGACAACGCCTTCTCGTCGATTCTTGACGCTAACATCACCGGGCTGCTGACCGCCGGGCTGATGTTCTGGCTGGGCGCCGGGCCAGTGCGCGGGTTCGCGATCACGCTGGGCCTGGGCATTCTGACGTCCATGTTCACCGCGCTGACCGTCACCAAGCTTGTCCTTCAGACCTGGCTTGAATGGCGGCGCCCGGCGCGGCTGCCACTGAATGGTCTGCTGCGGTTCCTGAACAAGCGGCCCGAGATCGACTTCTTTCGCTGGCAATGGGCAAGCTTTGGCGCCTCGGCAGTCGCGGTCCTAGCCTCGATCCTGCTGATCGCGACCCTGGGCCTGAATCTGGGGATCGACTTCACCGGCGGCACCAGCCTGCGCATCGAGACACCGAACGCACTGCAACTGGACGCCTACCGGTCGGCACTCGGCGGACTCGGCTTGCAGGACGTGTCCTTGTCCGAGGTATTCAGTGTCGGGACACCGGGCGATGCCCATGTCGCCTCGATCCGGATCGCTGCCGCCCACGGCCAGGATGGCGCCGCGACCCTGACCGCTTCGCAGATCGGCGAGGTCCGGTCCGCCCTTCTGGGCGTGGATCCCGACCTGGCCTTCACGGCCAGCGAGACGATCGGTGGCAAGGTGTCACCCGAACTTGTCCGCGCCGCGCTTCTGGCAATCGGCGGTGGCGTGACGTCGATCCTGTTCTATGTCTGGATGCGGTTCGAATGGCAGTTCGCCCTTGGGGCGGTGCTGGCGCTTGCACATGACATAGTGCTCACGCTCGGGCTGTTCGCACTACTCGGGCTCAAGGTCGATCTGGCGATCGTGGCCGCGCTGCTGACCATTCTCGGCTACTCTATCAACGACACGGTCGTCGTGTTCGACCGGGTCCGCGAAAACCTGCGCCGGTTCAAGACGATGCCCCTGCGCGACCTGATGAACCTGTCGGCCTGCGAGACGCTAAGCCGGACACTTCTGACCTCGGCCACGACACTGGCCGCGCTGATCGCGCTTCTGGTCTTCGGCGGCGACGTGATCCGCGGCTTTGCCATCGCGATCACGTTCGGCGTGGTGGTGGGCACCTACTCGTCGATCTACGTGGCCAAAAATATCGTACTGTTCCTCGGCGTGGACCGCAGGCCGCTGGAAGAGCGCAGGCAGACTGGCGCGTACGATCACATCGAGGCGTAACTAGATGGCCTGGTCGGTCGGCACAAAGTGCCACCGACCAGACAAACTCAACTTGGACTTGGCCGGAAAAAATGGAGAGCCCCAACTGAGGAACCAGGAGGTGTTATATGTCCAACGGGAAACGACCGACGCCGGAATTTCGGCGTGAAGCTGTGCGGCTGGCGCTAACGAGCGGGCGCACCCGACGTGAAATCGCCGACGATCTCGGCATTGGCCTT
>JBFHFG010000487.1:0-3179 GCA_041583815.1 Halovulum sp. | reverse complement strand
GGCATTGTCCCGACCCTGAAAGGGTTTTTCGGGCGCGTCGACAAGGGTGCCTGGATTGCCTGGAAACTGGCCGACGACGCCGCCAATCCCGATTTCGAGCGCGTCATCGAGATCGAGGACAGCTATGGCAGCTACACCGTCTCGCGGCTGCCGCTGACCGCCGCGCAGGTGTCCAGCTTCTACCATGTCACTTCGAAAGAGGCATTCTGGCCGATCCTGCACAGCTTCAAGGAACGCTATAACTACGACCCCGTCGACTGGCCGACCTTCCGCGAGGTGAACTGGGCCTTCGCCGAGGCCGCCGCGGCCGAGGCTGCGCCGGGCGCCGCCGTCTGGGTCCACGACTACAACCTGTGGCTTGTGCCGGGCTATCTGCGCAAGCTGCGTCCGGACGTGCGGATCAGCTTCTTCCACCATACGCCGTTTCCCGCCGCGGACATGTTCAACGTGCTGCCATGGCGGCACGAGATCGTGCGCAGCCTGCTGGACTGCGACATCGTCGGTTTCCACATTCCGCGCTATGCGGCGAACTTCGTCTCGGTCGCGCGTTCGCTGTTCGATGTCGACGTGACCCGGCGCGAACGGGTCGCGCCCGACATGATTTCCGAGGGAACGGCGCTGTCCGAACGCAGCCTGCCATCCGAGGTCGCACACGAGGGGCACAAGGTCACGATCAGTGCCTCGCCGGTCGGGGTGGACGTGGATTTCATCGATGGCAAGGCTGCACTGGAGGCCACCGCCACCCGCGCCCGCGAGGTCAAGACAGAGCTGGGCGATTGCGACCTGATCCTATCGGTCTCGCGCACCGACTACACCAAGGGCGGGGTCGAGCAGCTGCTGACGTATGAGCGCCTGCTGCAACGTCGCCCTGACCTGCGTGGCAAGGTGCGGCTGATGCATGTCTCGGTCAGCGCGAACCGCAACATGACCGCCTATGAGGAAGTCCAGACCGAGATCGAAAGCATCGCGGGCCGGATCAACGGCACCTTCGGCTCGTTCGAATGGCAGCCGGTGTCTCTGATCTCGTCGGCGGTGCCCTTCGACGATCTGGTGGCGTATTACCGCGCGGCCAATGTGTGCTGGATCACGCCGCTGGCCGACGGGATGAACCTTGTGGCGAAGGAATTCGTCGCCGCCCGCACCGATGGCGACGGCGTGCTGGTGCTGTCTGAATTCGCAGGCGCGGCGGTCGAGATGTCGTCGGCCGTGCTGACCAACCCGTTCTCGTTCCGCGCGATGGACCAGGCGATCGAAAGCGCGCTGGACATGCCCGAGCCCGAGCGCCGCACCCGGATGGAAGAATTGCGCAAGAACGTGCGCAACCACGACATCCGCTTCTGGGCGGAGGAGCAGATGGGGCTGCTGGGCATCGGCGACGGCGTACCCAAGGCCGCCGCCGCTGTCTGACGAGCCCTTGTGGCTCAGTTCGCGGCTAGGCAGTCCACCATGCTGCCGGCCAGCGCGCGCATGGTTTCGGTGTAATGCTCAGGCCCGGTCGGGATCCCCGATCCCAACGGGTCCAGCCGTCCGATGCGCGCGCCGGTCCCCTCGGCCGCCAGCGTGATCAGGCGGGTGTCCTGCTGCGGTTCTGCAAAGATGCACTCTACCCCGGACCATGAGATGGCGGCGCGGATCTCCTCGACCCGGCGCGGACCGGGTGCCGTGTTGTCGCTGGCCGAAATCGCGCCCAGCGCGTCTACCCCGTAGTGCGTGCCAAGGTACTGGTAGGCATCGTGCAACACGACATAGGTCTTGCCCCTTGCGGGCTCCAACGTGGTGCGCAGCTCTGCGTCCAGATCCTCCAGCGCCTTGACACCGGCTTCGGCGTTCGCGCGATAGGTTTCCGCGTTCTCGGGGTCTTCGGCAGCCAGCGCCTCGGCGATGGCGCGCGTCCAGACTGCCGCGTTGTGCGGGTCCAGCCAGGCGTGCGGATCGCCGATCATGCCGGAGTGATCGTGACCATGCCCGTGGTCGTCATACCCGTGGTCATCGTGGTCATGTTCGTCGTGATCCTCATGGGCGTGATCGCCCTCGTGAGCGTGCTCATCTTCATGCTCATGCTCATGCTCATGTTCGTCCTCGTGCTCATGCCCATCCGCGTCGGCGGAAGCCGCGAACACCGCGTCTTCGCGCAGCGGCAGAACCTCGGTTCCCGGTACCTCCATCAGGACAAGCCCGGCAGCGTCCGGGGCCAGCGCGCTTGCGGATTCCTCCAGCCACGGCGTGTACCCGCCGCCGATGCGCACCAGCAGACCCGCCCCGGCAAGGGTTCCCGACTGGCTGGGTTTCAGCGCATAGTGATGCGGCGACGCGTCGGCGGGCACGATCAGGTCAGGCGTTCCCACGCCCTGCATCACCTGCGCAACAAGGCTGTGAACGGGGGCGATGTCGACCGCCACGCGCGGAACGTCGGCGCGCGCGGTTCCGGCAGCGGCGGCAAGCAGGATCGCCAGTATTGAGGCTGAAGAGGAACGAAAAGTCGCGCGCATGGTAGTCCTTTCGGCGGTTGCATCGTCGGCGCTCTACAGCTAGATGAAATGTTATAGTATTACAAGAGGGCCCAATGAGCACCCAGAACAAGGGGCGGGCAGGGCAGGCAGCCGAGGCCACCGCCTTTGCCGCCCACGACCATCACGCCTGCATGGCGCGCGCCGTCGAGCGGCTGGAGCAGGACTGCGCACAGCGCAATCTGCGCCTGACGCAGGCGCGCCGCCGCGTGTTCGAGATCCTGGCTGAATCGCATCGCGCGATGGGGGCCTATGATGTGCTGGAGCGGTTACGCGAAGAAGGGCTGGGTTCGCAGCCGCCGGTCGCCTACCGGGCGCTGGATTTCCTGGTCGAGGCCGGGGTGGTGCACCGCATCCATCGGCTGAACGCGTTCATCGCCTGCGCGCACCAGGGCGCGCACCGCCCGGCGTTCCTGATCTGCCGCGATTGCCGCCGTGTCGAAGAGACCGAGCTGCCGCAGGCCCGCGCGGCGCTGGACGCCGCCGCCCGCGACGCGGGCTTCTCGCTCGAGCGCAGCTCGATCGAGGCGGTCGGCCTGTGCCCCGATTGCGCCGAGGCGCCCGCATGACCGGAGCGTCGGATGAACTGGTCCGGGTCGAGTCCGTGCGCCTGAACCTGTCGGGCCAGCGGGTGCTGTGGGATGTCGACCTGACCCTGCACCGGGGCGAGGT
>JBFHFG010000486.1:0-3179 GCA_041583815.1 Halovulum sp. | reverse complement strand
GCGGATGTTCGACGCCATACAGGCCGCGCACATTACGCAAGCCCGAGATATTGCCGACCGTGCGGTGCTGAAACGCATCGCCGAAGAGGCTGGCCTAGACGGTAAGGCAGTGCTGGCAACCATGGACGAACCAGCTATCCGCGATCAGGTTGAAGCAGACCGCACCCTGGCCCGCAGGCTTCAGGTGACCAGCGTGCCGACGATCATCGTGCGCCAGACCGGCGCCCGCCTGACCAACGGCCCGATCGAGGATCTGCGCGCGCAGCTTCACACGAACCTGACGCTATCCGGCGTTGCCTGTTGACCGATTGAGGCCACCCGCCTCACATCGTTTATCGAAAGGATCAGGGATGTCCCGATCGACCGATCTGCTGCTGACCGCGCTGGCGCCCGCCACCTGGGGCAGCACCTATTACGTCACCACCCAGTTCCTGCCCGCAGGCTACCCGGTCACCATGGCGCTGCTTCGGGCATTGCCCGCCGGGCTGCTGCTACTGTTCATCGTGCGGCAGCTGCCCCCGCGTGCTTGGTGGGGGCGCGTGCTGGCACTGGGCGCGCTGAATTTCGCCGTGTTCTGGTGTCTGCTGTTTGTCACGGCTTACCGCTTGCCAGGGGGCGTGGCGGCAACGCTCGGCTCGCTTCAGGCGTTGCTGGTGATCCTTCTGGCGCGCGGCGCGCTGGGAACGCCGATCCGCGCGGTTTCGGTGCTGGCCGCGCTTGCCGGCGTCGCCGGTGTCGCGGCACTGGTGCTGGGCCCCGAGGCGCGGCTAGATCCGCTTGGCCTGCTGGCCGGAATCGGTGGCGCCGCTTCGATGGCCGCCGGCACCGTGCTTAGCCGCAAATGGCACCCCCCAGTCCCCCCGCTGACGTTCACCGCCTGGCAACTGACTGCCGGGGGCTTGCTGCTGACCCCGGTCGCAATAGTTGTTGAACCGGCCTTACCGCCGCTCAGCTTGCCCAACCTCGCAGGACTTGTCTGGCTGGGACTGATCGGTGCCGCAGTGACGTATTGGCTGTGGTTCCGGGGTGTCGCACGAATCGAACCGTCTGCGGTTTCGATGCTGGGAATGATGAGCCCTGTGACAGCGGTCCTTCTGGGATGGTTGCTGTTGGGCGAAGTGCTGACACCGGTGCAGGTCGCGGGCATGGCAGTGGTGCTGGGTTCGGTCTGGGCCGGGCAGCGGGCGGCGCGAACCCCCGCGCCGCTCTCGCCAGTTCGTCGGCCTGCCTAAACTCCCACTGGCACTACGGTGGCCCTGAAGGTCGGAGAGCCAATGGGAAATCCACAGGCTCTCCGTTCGCACGACGGGTGAGCGCAGGTTCAGGCAGCGTAAAGTTCGGAGACGATTTCGTCCGGCGGCGACTTGAGCCTGTCGGGGTAGATGAATTCGACTTCCAGCGCGTCGGGGCTGAACCGATATCGGACCATTCCGCAAGCCTTGGTCCCCAGGCGCGGTTGCATATGGTCCGGAAGAACGAAAGATGTCGGCGGCGCCCAGACGTGACGCACGTTACCTTGAGCCAGTTCCCGCCCCTGATGCACGTGACCGCAGGCGAACAGCCTTACATCGGCCCGCGCGATCAGCGGGGACAGAGACGACCGCACCGCGGCGGGCACGAAGAAAGGGCGCAAGACCGGTTCCTCGTCCGGAGTCTCGCAGAACAGGGGCTTGTGCGAGAAAAGCGCGACGGGCCCGCCGGTATCGTCCAGAATTTCGGTCAGCCAGTCCATCTGTGCTGCCTCTTCCTCCAACCCCGAATTGAACAGAAGCGAGTTCAGGCCGACCAGCGTCCAACCGGACTGCCGGATCGTCCAGCGGTCCGGTCCGAACACACGGCGGTAAGCGCTCAGCCAGTCGGAATTGACTGGCCGCGCAGGGCTGAAACCTTCATCGGGATTGTCGCCTACGTCATGGTTTCCCGGAACCGCATGCCATGGCGCGGAAAGACTGTTCATGGCGTGGTGTGCGAAATCCAGATCATCGGGCCTGTCGGGCGCTTCGACTGCCAGGTCTCCAGTATGGATCACAAGGTCCGGCTGCCGCTGCGCGACGATATCGGTGGCTATCTCGAAATTCGGTACGAGTTGCGGCCGCGCACCGGAAAGATGCGTGTCGCTTATCTGCATAAGTTCAAAGGATGACAAAATGAGCCTCATAAAACTGTCGGTCCGGCCACCCACCGACGGCTTCGGCAGGACCCGACCGAGAAAGAAGCTAGGCCGCGCGGCGCCATTCGCCAAGCGCGGGGATCACCATGGCAGGACTCTCGGCTTGCAAGCACCCGCTTACCCACACGCGATCCTGCTTCGCAGAGGATCACCCCGGCCTGACCGGTCGCAGGGGCTCCAAGGTCCGGCACGGCACGGATTGGAATATTTGTTCTACTGATGCTAAGGTCTCGACAGACAAGGTCGCCAACAGGATTCCGGGAACACTGAATGGACGCGCACGCAGCGCCCGCATCGATCGACGCCTTCATCCAGCGCCTGGCGGAACTGAAGCCTACGTTGCCACGCAGGATGCGGCAGTGCGCTGAGTATCTTGCCGCCAATTCGGACCGGATCGCGGTATCGACCGTGGCAGAGCTGGCAGCCGGCGCCGATGTGCAGCCCTCTGCCATGATGCGTTTCTGCCAGGTCATGGGGTTTTCGGGGTTCTCCGAAATGCAGCGCCTGTTCCGAGACAGCTGGACGCCCGGCCTGCCCGACTATGCCACGCGATTGGCGAACCTGCGCGATCGTGGCGCGGGCAGCCCGTCTGCCCTGCTGGCGGAGTTCGTGGATGCCGGGCGCATGTCTCTGGAAACCCTTACGAATACCGTTGACCCACGCAATCTGGACCAGTCCGTCGAGGTCCTGTCCAAAGCCCGCATGATCCATGTCATTGGACTGCGCCGCGCCTTTCCGGTTTCCACCTACCTGATCTACGCGTTCGAAAAGATGCGTATCCCCGCGATGCTGCACGATGGCACAGGCCAGCTGGATCACCGCCACGCCATTCGCGACGGGGACGCGCTGATCGCCGTGACCTTCGCCCCTTACAGCGAGGAAACGGCCGACACGGCGCAACACTGCGTCGGGATAGGCGTGCCGGTCATTTCAATAACCGATACCGTGACCAGCCCCATACACAGCCCTGGAACTGTCCCCCTTCTGGTGTCCGAAGTCGACTTCGGGG
>JBFHFG010000485.1:0-3205 GCA_041583815.1 Halovulum sp. | reverse complement strand
GACAACTGCGCTGGATGCGGACGGGCAGGGCGTGCCCTATGCGGTCTACGGCTATGGTGCGCAGATGGCCGAGGTGATCGTGGACCCGGACCTGGGCACGGTCCGCGTGCTGAAGGTCACGGCGGCGCACGATCTTGGCCGCGTGGTCAATCCGCTGCTGGCCGAAGGACAGGTGCAGGGGGGCATCGCGCAGGGTCTGGGCATGGCCCTGATGGAGGAATACGTCCCCGGCGTTACCGAGAACCTGCACGACTACCTGATCCCTACCACCGGGGACATGCCCGAGATCGAGACGATCTTCATCGAAAAGCCCGACCCCGAGGGGCCGATGGGCGCAAAGGGCCTGGGCGAACATGCGTTGATCCCCACGGCGCCCGCAATCCTGAATGCGATCCGCCATGCCAGCGGCGCGCGGATCACCCGGCTGCCCGCACTGCCGCACCGGGTACGCGCCGCGATCCACGCCGCGAGGGTCCGCGCGTGACAGGTCCGGTGCGCGATCCGAAGCCGGACAAGATCCGCTGCGATGCCTGCCCGGTGATGTGCTATATCGCCGAGGGCCGGTTGGGCGCCTGCGACCGCTATGGCAATGTCGCCGGGCGCGTCGTGCGCTGTGATCCGCTGACCCTGCTGGACCGTCGCATCGCCGCAGGGGACGAGGTGCGGCCGTTCCTCGCCTCGGAATGGGACGGGGATCTGTTTGGCGCGGATGCGCCCGAGATCACCGCCATCGGCGCTGGTACCACATATCCCGACTACAAGCCCGCGCCCTTCATCGTCAGCCGCCAGATCGACGGCGTCGACTTCGTTACCGTAGTGACCGAAGCGATTTTTTCCTACTGTGGTGTGAAGGTGAAGATCGACACCGACCGCCACCTCGGTCCCGAGGCCGCGCCGGTGCGCGCGGACGGTGAGGTCGTGGGTCATGTGACGACCGCTGAATACGGCTCGCAGATGCTGTCGCTGGGCGGGGTGGAGCACATGACCGGCGGCTCGAAGGCGGAAGGCCGCGTGACCTGCGATACGCTGATGCGCCTGTGCAACCGCGAGGCCGTCACGTTGACCATAGACGGCGGGGCTGAGGTGGTAGTGCAATCCGGCCAGCCACCCATTGTCGATGGTCGCCGCGAAGAACGGATGCGCGTCGGCTGCGGCTCGGCCACGATCGGCATGTTCGCCGCGCAATGGCACGGGCTGGTGGACGAGGTTGTCGTCGTCGACGACCACATTACCGGCGTCGTAAGCGAGCATCAGGCGGGCAAGGTTCTGGGCTGGCCCGAGACCGGCATCCGGATCAAGGGCCGCCGTTCGACGCCGGGGCGGTATTTCCAGGTGGCCCGGCCTGGTCTGGGCTGGGGTGGAACCGACATCGAGGATCCGCTGACGATCCTGGGTGAATGGAACCCCGAAAAGGGTGCGCGGCCGGGGCTGACCTTGCTGATGGTCTCGACCACCGGGGAACAGCACGGCTTCTACGTGCTGGACTACGACCTGGTGCCGCGCGCCGCGCCGCTGCCCGAGGCCCTGCGCGGCACCGTCGACCTGATCGCCGAGAACTGCGAGCCCGCGCTGTGCACGGTCATGTTCATGGGCGGCGCGGGTGGGTCGCTGCGCTCGGGGGTGACGAAGAACCCTGTGCGGCTGACGCGCTCGGTCCAGGCGCTGAAGACCGGTGTGACTTGCGGCGGCGTACCCGCCTGGGTCTGGCCCGGCGGCGGCATCACCTTGATGGTGGACGTGGCGCGCATGCCCGAGGCCTCGTTCGGCTACGTACCCACCCCGGCCATTGTCGCGCCGCTGGAATTCCGGCTGCGGCGGGACGACTTCCGTGCACTGGGCGGCCATGACGAAGCGGTGCGAAGCATCGCGGACGTGCTGGAGAACGGCGGGGAATATGGCGCCGAGGTTCGCGCGCTTTCCCTCCGGACGGGGGAATAGGCATGCAGCGCGCCTCCTGTGCTCTGTTGCCGGACCGACGGCTGCACCTGCATCACGGCCCCATCGACCTGGTCGTCGACGTCCGCGGACCAAACCGCGCCGCAGCGCTGGATCGGGCGCGCACCCGGTTCGCCACCGTTCTGGACGAACTGGCAGCTGAACTGCCGGACCTGCGCAAGCCGGTGATCGAGGCGCCGCGTCTGACCGGACCGGTTGCCCGGCGGATGTTGGCGGCGGTCGCACCGTTCGCGCCGGTCTTCGTCACGCCGATGGCCGCTGTCGCCGGGGCTGTCGCGGACGAAATCCTGTCGGTCATCCTTGCCGGGGGCGGCGTCGTCCGCGCCAGCGTCAACAACGGTGGCGACGTGGCATTGTGGCTTGGTCCGGGGCAGGCCATGCGCGGCGGCGTGGTTGCGCCGGTCCCGGCGATGCTGGACCTGCGCGCGGGGGATGGCGTGGGTGGGGTCGCGACATCCGGGCGCGGCGGGCGCAGTCATTCGCTGGGTATTGCCGACGGGGTGACCGTGCTGGCAGGCTGTGCCGCTGTTGCGGATGCCGCTGCAACGCTGATCGCCAATGCCGTGGATCTGCCCGGGCATCCCGCGATCCGCCGCTGCCCCGCGCACGACCTGTCCCCCGACAGCGACCTTGGGGCACGCCCGGTAACGGTCGCCGCCGGCCCGTTGACCCCGGCGGAGATCGGGGCCGCGCTGGACGCGGGCGTCCGCACTGCCGCCGATTACTTGGATCGTGGCCTGATCCTCGGCGCGGTCCTGTCCCTGGGTGCCGCGCAACGCGTGTTGGGCACAGCGCCCGTCCTGTCCCCTTCATTGCCGGAGCCTGCCAATGCCTGAATTTCCCGTCCGCAAGACCATGCTTTTCGTCGAGGAGGTGCGTCACGACGGCGGACCGGCCCCGGATATCCCGCGCCGACGCGCGGCGTTGGTGGCACTGGTCCGCAATCCCTTCGCCGGGCGGTGGGTCGAGGACCTGCAACCCGCGATGGAGGATCTCAAGCCGCTGGGGCTGGAGATGACCGACCGCCTGATCGAAGCGCTTGGCGGGGTCGAGGGGATCGACGGCTATGGCAAGGCGGCGATGGCGGGCGAGGGTGGCGAACTGGAGCATACCGCGCTGTGGCACGTGCCCGGCGGCTATGCGATGCGCGCCCGTCTGGGCGAGGCCCGGGCGATCGTTCCGTCCTCCATGAAACAGGGCGGCGTGGGAACCCGGATCGACGTGCCGCTCGGCCATGTGAACGCAGCCT
>JBFHFG010000484.1:0-3206 GCA_041583815.1 Halovulum sp. | reverse complement strand
TCAACAGCAGACCGATGCGTTCGCGTTCCGCCACAGACAGGCCCGCGAGCGGCTCGTCCGCCAGCAGGATGCGTGGGTGGTTGCCCAGCGCCAGACCGAGGTCCAGCAGCCGCTGGCCGCCGTAGGACAGGGACCCCGCCTCGGCCTGTTCCATCCCCGCAAGGCCGGCGTAATCCATGATCTGCGCGGTGCGGTCGTTCACTTCGGCCAGGGTGTGAGCGCGGATCAGCGGGTTCATGCGCTGCGGATCCCCGGCCTGCACGGCGATACGGATATTCTCGTATACGCTGAGCGAGGGGAACAGGTTGGTGATCTGGAAGCTGCGCCCGATCCCGGCGGCCGAAATCTCCTCGGGCGTGCGGCCCGACAGCGGCTGGCCGGCCAGTGCAACATCCCCGGCATCGGGTGTGTAGAGTCCCGACAGCAGGTTGAAGGCCGTGGTCTTGCCCGCGCCGTTGGGGCCGATCAGTGCGTGCAGGGTCCGGTCGCGCACCGAGATGTCGACATCGTCCACTGCCTTCAGCCCACCGAAGTGCTTCGAGATGCCGGTGGCCACCAGCAGCGGACCGTCCACATGGTCCGTCGGCTTCAGGAAGTCAGGCAGGGGGTGCACCTCGGCCCGCCGCCCTGCCATCGCTGCCCCGGTCTCTTGCGGTGGTCGGATATAGCGGCGGATCTGGCCAGGCAGGCCCACCAGCCCGTCGCGGGCGAACAGCACGAAGACCATGAACACCAGGCCGAACCAGAACAGCCAGTTCTCGGACCAGATCGACAGGTACTCGCGAAACAGGATGTAGAACAGCGCGCCGATGGCCGGGCCGATGAAACTGCGCATGCCGCCGATCACCACCATGGCCAGCAGCTCGCCCGAGAAGATCACCGACATCGGCTCGGCCGAGGTCATGCGGTTCTTGTAGAGCAGCAGCGCCCCGGCCAGCGCGGTGATCGTCGCGGACAAAACGAAGGCGGCCAGCTTGTAGCGGTCGACCTTGTAGCCAAGGAAGCGCGCGCGCTGTTCATTCTCGCGGATCGCCAGCAGGACCGTCCCCAGCGGCGAGTTGTTGAAACGCCACAGCAGCAACAGCACAGCAAAGGCGATGGCCGCGACCAGCCAGTAGTACGGCTGGGACATCTCGAAGCTGACGCCCATGAAGGTCGGCCGATCAATGCCGCCCAGCCCGTTCTCGCCGCCGGTGATCGCGGTCCAGCGAAAGGCGATGGTGAAGCCGAGGGCCGACAGTGCCAGCGTCATCAGCGAAAAATAGACGCCCCGGCGGCGCAGGATCAGCGCCCCGAACACCGCCGAGGTGACAGCCGTGATCAGCAGCGCAACCAGCACCGGAACCAGGAAGGCACCGCCCATCGCCAGCGAGACCAGCCCGGCGGCATAGGCGCCCAGACCGAACCAGGCGCCGTGGCCGAAGCTGACCAGCCCGGTGCGCCCGGCAAGGATGTTCAGACCCATGCAGGCCAGCCCGTAGATCACCACCTCGGTCGCCGAGGTATAGGTCAGCCCGGCGGCAAGGATCACGAAGGGCAGCACGACCAGCGCGGCGCCCGCGGCGAGAAGCGGATGTATGCGTGGCATGGGAACCTATTCGAAACGGAGGATGCGTTCGCCGAGCAGGCCGCGCGGCCGGACCAGCAGAACAAGGAACATCAGCAGGTAGATGGCGGCGGTGGACCAGGACGACAGGCCGACGGCGACCAACACCCCCTTGGTCAGGCCGACCAGTATGGCGGCGATGATCACGCCCCAGAACGATCCGAGTCCGCCGATCACCACCACGACGAAGGCCAGCGTGATGATCTCGGCCCCCATTGCCGGGTGCACGGTATAGATCGGCGACAGTAGCACGCCCGCCAGCCCCGCAAGGCCGATGGCGATCCCGGCGACGACCGACAGGTAGGGGCGCAACGAGATACCGAGCGAGCCGACGATTTCGGGGTTCTGGACGCCCGCGCGCACGATCCGGCCGAACGAGGTGCGGTTCAGCAGCACCCACAGCGCGGCGACCGAGACAGCCGCGACCGCGATCAGGAAGATCCGGTAGCGCGAGTAGATGAAATCGCCCAGGAACACCTGCCCGCGCAGGATGTCCGGCATGTTGTAGTTCTGCGGCGACGCCCCGAAGATCCAGCGCAGACCCTGCTCGATCACCATCGCCAGCCCGAAGGTCAGCAGCAGCGAGTACAGCGGGTCGATCCGGTAGAACCGGGTGAACAGCGTGCGTTCGGTCACCATGCCCAGACCGGCCACCAGCAACGGCACCAGGATCAGCGCCCCGAAGAAGCCGACATAGGGCGTGATGACGATCGCCAGGTAGGCGCCGATGGCGAAGAACGCGCCATGGGCAAGGTTGATGATCCCCCCGAGCGAGAAGATCAGTGACAGGCCCAGCGCGATCAGAAGATAATAGGTCCCGTCGAGCAGGCCGTTCAGGACCTGCGCGATGAATAGCCCCAGCATGGCGGCGCGATGCCTCCCTGTTTGTCGTGGCCGGTGCGGGCGGGCGGCGGTATGACGCCGGCCCGCCCGGGAGGTCTCAGAGCGAGCAGGTGCCGCCGGTGACGCTTTGCGCCAGCGCCTCGAGCGGCTGGTCGGCCGCGGGCAGCGGTTCGGAGGTGGTGAAGATATCCCACTCGTTCTGGACTTCGCCCTCGGGGAGCGCGGTGATCGCGTAGATTTCCTGGATCAGCTGGTGATCCGAGGCGCGGAAATACCCCTTGCGGTTCTTCATCAGGTCGAACTGCGCCTCGTCGCTTTCGAGATAGGCGACAAGCGCATCGCCGCTGGCATCGCCCGCCTCGGCCACAGCCTTGGCCATGATCAGACCGGCGTTGTAGTCGCCCCAGGCCTGGTTCTCGGGCGGCTTGCCGTAGGCGTCGGTGAAGCTCTTGACGAAGGCCTGCGACGCGTCGTTCGGCACCAGGTGGTTCCAGACGTTGGGCCAGGTGCCGCGGAAGTTCTGCGCGCCCGCCGCCCAGGCCGACACCGTGTCGAAGCCAAAGCCGCCCAGGGTGAAGTCCAGGCCGAACTCACCGTATTGCTTGAAGAAGTTGGTGATCTGCGTCCCCGCGAGGTTCAGCGCCACCACGTCAGGCTGGGCCTGGCGGATCTTCAGCAGGTAGGACGAGAAGTCGGTGGCGTCGGTGGGAACCAGGTCCTCGCCGGCGATGACGCCGCCGTTGGTGTCAAGGAACGC
>JBFHFG010000483.1:0-3207 GCA_041583815.1 Halovulum sp. | reverse complement strand
GGGGCCGGCGCACGCGTTGCGCCGGCCCTTTTTCGTGCCCGGAAGCCAGTCCGGGCAGACCGTACGAGGCAAAGGGTTTCGGGATGCTCGACTATCTGATCTCAGCGTTTTCTCCGCTCAATATCGTGCTCGCACTGCTCGGGGTGGCAGCGGGCACCATCATCGGCTCGATCCCCGGCCTGACGGCAACCATGGCCGTCGCGGTGCTGGTGCCGATCACCTTTTCCATGGCGCCGGAAAGCGCGCTGATCCTGCTGGGCGCGATCTATACCGGCGCGATCTATGGCGGCGCCTATGCCGCAATCCTGCTGAACACGCCCGGCACCCCATCCGCCATCGGCACCACGTTTGACGGCTATCCCATGGCCAAGCGCGGCGACGGGGATCTTGCGGTCTCGGTCGCCTGCCTGTCCTCGGTTGCGGGGGGCCTTGTGGGCGCGCTGGCCCTGCTGTTGCTGGCCCCGCCCCTGGCCGAAGCCGCGCTGGCCTTCGGACCGGTGGAATACTTCTGGCTGGCGATCTTCGGCCTGTCGCTGATCGCAGCCCTGTCCACGGGCGATTTCCTGAAAGGCATGATCGGCGCTGCCTTCGGTCTGCTGCTGGCCACCATCGGCATCTCGGAAACCAGTGCCGAGGTTCGCTTCACCTTCGGCTCCAACACGCTGCTTGGCGGGATCGAGATCGTCTCGGCTCTGATCGGACTGTATTGCGTGCCGGTGCTGATCAACCTGGTCGCCAGCCCCGACCGGCACCTGGACGCCCCCGCCGAAACCAAGGGCTTTCGTCTGCCCGAGGCGTTCGCGACCGTTCTGCGCAACAAGTTCAACCTGATCCGCAGCTCGGTCATCGGTACGCTGGTCGGCGCGCTGCCCGGCGCCGGGGGCTCGATTGCCGGGCTTGTCGCCTATTCCGAGGCCCGCCGCACCGGCCGGGACGAGCCTCCTTACGGCGAAGGCAACCCCGGCGGTATCGTCGCCACGGAATCCGCCAACAATGCCACCGTAGGCGGCGGTTTCATCCCGACGCTGGTGCTGGGCATCCCCGGCACACCGCCCGACGCCGTGATCCTGGGCGCGCTGCTGGTACAGGGCGTGCGCACTGGCCCGGCGCTGTTCTCGGACGGGTCGAACATTGTCTACACGTTCATCTTCGGCCTGTTCCTGGCAACTATCCTGATGCTGCCCGTGGGTCTGCTGATCGGGCGCTTTGCCTACGGCGCAATCTCGCGCGCGCCCAAGGCGGCGTTGGTACCGGTCGTTGCCTTCATGACCGTGATCGGCGCCTTCGCCATCCGCAACTCGTTGGCCGATGTGGGGATCATGGTCGTGCTGGGCGTGATCGGCTGGCTGGCGACGCGGCGGGGCTTCTCGGTCTCGCCCATCGTGCTGGGGCTGATCCTGGGGCGCATCGCTGAACAGGGGTTCGTGCAAAGCTGGACCATCGGTTCGGCCATCGGCAACGTCTGGGCACAATTCTTCGGGCGACCACTGTCGATGGTCATCATCGCACTGACGTTGCTCAGCTTCCTGT
Source organism: Halovulum sp. (assembly GCA_041583815.1). Taxonomy (GTDB): domain Bacteria; phylum Pseudomonadota; class Alphaproteobacteria; order Rhodobacterales; family Rhodobacteraceae; genus Halovulum. The sequence goes on along the minus strand of JBFHFG010000483.1, from coordinate 1,677 downwards.
ATCCGTTCGCGCCACAGCTGAAGGCCTTCATGGCCCGGCGAAACGGCACAGCCCCCGCCAGGCAGGCCGAGCCTCGCGCCCCTACCCGCGCCGTTGCACTGGAACTGATCGCGCTGGCGATCTTCGCCGGAATCGCGCTGCTGGTGATCGTGCAATCCGCGACCCTGAACGCCGAGGCCGCCGTGTTCCCGCGTACCGTCGCCATCGGCATGCTGGCGCTGTGCGTGCTGGCGGCGGGACTGTCCCTGAAAACCGGGCGCGCGACGCGTCCGGGTGACATGCAGGGCATGGCCCGCCGCGCTGCCGTACCACTTGCCATGGTGGGCGCGGTCGCGCTGATCCCGGTGCTAGGCTTCATGACCGGTGGCCTGCTGATGGCTGCCGTCCTGATGCTGGTCGCCCAGCACGAGCGCCTGTCCGGCCCCGGCTGGGTGGCGCTTGCGGCAGGTGTCGGGCTGACCGTCGCACTGTTCACCATCGGCTTCCGCTCGGCGCTGGGTGTGCCATTGCCGACCGGAGCCTTGTTCTGACTCAAGGAAAGGACCCCATGACGACGACAACCCCTGCCACAGCCGCCAGCGCAATCTCGCGGCTGTGGCCCGGCCTGCTGGTCTGCGGGCTGATCGCCCTGGCCGCGCAGTTCCTGTCCGACCACTACGGTGCACCCGCGATGCTGATGGCGCTGCTGTTGGGTCTGTCGATGCACTTCCTGGTCGAGGATGGCCAGCGTAGCGCGCCGGGTGTCACTTTTGCCTCGAAAACCGTGCTGAGGATCGGCGTTGCGCTGCTGGGCGCGCGGATCAGCTTCGAGGTTTTCGCAGAGCTGGGCTGGGGCGTGATCGCGCTGGTCGTCGGCGCGCTCGTCGCGACGGTCATCGTGGGCTTCATCGGCGCCCGCTCGCTGGGCCGGGGCTGGCGGCTGGCGATCCTGACCAGTGGCTCGGTGGCGATCTGCGGCGCGTCCGCCGCCATGGCGATCGCCGCGGTTCTGCCGCGCAACGAGTTTTCCGAGCGCAATCTCAGCTTCACCGTCTTCGGCGTTACGCTGCTGTCGACCGTGGCCATGGTCGCATACCCGATCGTTGCGCAGGCCCTTGGCCTGTCGGACATCGCGGCTGGCGTCTTTCTGGGGGGCACGATCCACGACGTGGCGCAAGTCGTCGGCGCGGGCTTCTCGGTTTCGGACACCGTGGGCGAAACCTCGACCACGGTGAAGCTGATCCGCGTCTCGATGCTTGCGCCGTTCGTGCTGATCCTGACGCTGGTCATGCGCCGCGCCGGCCTGGCCGAGGCGACCGGCGGCAAGGCCCCGCCCATCGTGCCGGGCTTCGTTCTGGCCTTTCTGGTGCTGGCCATCGCCAACTCCCTCGGGTTCGTACCCCCAGCCATTCAGGCCGTGCTTTGGTCACTGTCGAAATGGGCGATGCTGACCGCCATCGCCGCCGTCGGCGTGAAGACCGAGTTGAAGCGCATCGTCGAGATCCCGCCGCAGTCGGTTGTCCTGATCTTCGCCGAAACCCTGTTCATCGCCGGTTTCGTCCTGCTGGGCACGCTGTGGCTGTTCTGAAACCAGACCTCACCACGAAAACGACAAAGGCGCTTGAAAGGGCGCCTTCTGCATATGGCGGGCGAGAATCGACGAATGACGCACCAAGCGGCCCCCATTTGCGCCGTCGC
>JBFHFG010000482.1:0-3219 GCA_041583815.1 Halovulum sp. | reverse complement strand
CGAAGATCAGCGCGGTGCGGGTCAGCTTGGCGGCGCGCACCTTCTCGCGGATCGTGGACAGGGTGCCGTGGACAAAGCTCTGATCCGGCCAGCCGACGCGATAGGCGACGATCACCGGGCAGTCCGCGCCATAGTGCGGGGTCAACTGCCGTTCGACCTCAAGCAGGTTGCGGATCGACAGGTGGATCGCCAGCGTCGCGCCGGAACGGCCCAGCGTGTCCAGGTCCTCGCCCTCGGGCATCGCTGACGATTTCATCGCCGTGCGTGTCAGGATCACCGTCTGGCTGACCTCGGGCACCGTCAGCTCGCGCCCCAGCGCGGCGGCGGCGGCGGCAAAGGCGGGCACGCCCGGCACGATGTCGAACGGGATACCCAGGGCGTTCAGCCGCCGGATCTGCTCGGCAATCGCGCCGTAAAGCGACGGATCGCCGGAATGCACCCGCGCCACGTCCAGCCCCTTGGCATGGGCGGCCTCGATCTGTTCGAGGATCTGGTCCAGCGTCATCGGGGCGGTGTCCATCACCAGCGCGCCCTCGGGGGCGTTCGCGACCACCGCTTCGGGCACCAGCGAACCGGCATAGAGGCACACCGGGCACTCTGCGATCAGCCGCTGGCCCTTGACCGTGATCAGGTCCGGATCGCCCGGCCCGGCGCCAATGAAGTGAACCGTCATTCTGCGTTCTCCAGTTTCTTGGCGTAGCCGCGTGGGGTGTAGAGCCGCCAGCCCTCGGCCCCGGCGCTACGGTCGCCGGTCGGGAAGGCGCGGCTTTGGCTGGCACCGATCAGCACCACGGTCAGCATGTCGACCTCGTCGGTCTGAAGCGTCGCCAGCGTCCGGCGGGTGAGTTTTTCGTCCGGACGGCCAAGGTTCGAGGCCAGCAGCACCGGCGTATCGTCAGGGCGGTGCTTCAGCAAGATCTGCCGCGCCTCGTCCAGCAGGGTGCGGCGGCGGCGGGACACGGGGTTGTAGAAGGCGATCACGAAATCGCCCTCGGCGGCGGCGTGGAGGCGTTTGACGATGGCCTCGCGCGGGGTCAGCAGGTCGCTCAGGCTGATGGCGCAGAAATCGTGACCCAGCAGCGCCCCGGCACGGGCCGAGGCCGCCTGCAGCGCCGAGATCCCCGGCGCGTTGACGATTTCCACCCGCCGCGCGGCATCGCTGACGCCGCCCTTGTCCGGGTCGCGGTCCAGCAGTTCGGCCACCAGCGCGCCCATGGCGAAGATCCCCCCGTCGCCCGAGCAGACCAGCGCCACGTCGCGCCCTTGCGCCGCCGATTCCAGCGCATAGCGGCAGCGGGCCTCTTCCTCGCCCAGCGCGAACACCTTTCGCGGCGTGTTCGCTGCCAGCGGCCCCAGCAGATCGAGGTAAAGGCCATAGCCCACAAGCTCGTCCGCCTCGGCGATCAACCGGGTCGCTTCCGGCGTGCGCCAGCCCGCATCCCCCGGCCCGATTCCGACGACCGAGACCTTGCCCCGCTTCCTGCCCGCTTGCGGGGCGGAGCCGATCCGCGCCACGGCGCAGGTCGCCTCGGCAGTGCGCTGCTTCGGGACGATCAGCGCGCCATCCGGCCCGGCGGCGGCCAGTGCTGCACCTTCGCTGACGCCGTGACAGCCGACCTCGGCGAAGACCACGTCCGACGGGGTCTGCAGGCGCGGCGTCTCGGCCTCCAGCACATCGGCCGGGAAGAACCGCGCGGGCACGCCCAGATGCGCGGCCAGCGCATGGACGGCGGCTTCGTCGGCCTTCAGGTCCAGCGACACGACGCAGGAGACGGCGAACGGCGACAGCCCCGCCTCGGCCAGCGTCTTGCCCGCCAACGAGATGAGCCCCTCGGGGTCTGCGTTGCGCGCACAGCCAACCCCAAGCGCAAGGTCCTGCCGCCGCCAGACCAGCGAGGGCAGCCCCGCAACCGTCAGTACCACGGGCGCATGTTCGTCCGGGGCTGCCACCCGGCGTGCCGCCAGGCCCCCCAGCCATGCTGCCTCGCCAGACAGGGTTGCCGGTGCGCCCTCCAGCAGCGCGCGGGCCACCGCCTTTGCATCCTCGGGGTTCTCCAGCCGCCAGCCTTCGGGCGGCTCGTCCAGGGCTACGCCCAGACCCAGGTCGCCCGCCGTGGTGATCGCGGCCGCGCCGCCCAGAAGGTCGGCGATCCGCTTCGCCAGCGCGTTCGCCCCGTGGTGCCCGCCCAGCAACGGCACGGCGGCCGAGCCATCCTCGGCCACGGCCACCACCGCCGGTTCGGTGCGCTTGTCGCCCAGCAGGGGCGCCAGCGTCCGGATCAGGATGCCCGAGGCGCAGGTGCCCACGATGGGCCGTCCGGCGGCGAACAGGCCCCGCAGGTGATCGGCCACGCCGGGGGCGCCGAGCCGGTGCAGCTCGCCGCCAAGTTCTGCGGCCAGCCGTTCGCCCAGGGGCACGGCGCTGGCGGTCAGCGTGACGATGGCGGGAGTCTTGTCAGGAACCGGCATGGGGGTCGTCTCCGGGGACCAGGATCATCGAGAAATAGGGGGCGGTATCGGGTGCCTCGGCCAGTGGCATGGCCTGCTGATGCGGCAGGCTCGCGTGAGAGACAAAGGCCGCGCGCTGCTCCAGCCCGGCCTCTGCCAGCAGGGCGCGCACGCGCGGCAGGTGCCGCCCGACCTTCATGATCGCCAGCGCGCCGGGCCGCGCGATCAGCGCGCGCAACTCGTCGTCGGGCAGGGTTGCGGGCAGGGCGCTCAACACCTCGTTCCGGGCGCAGAGCGGGCGTTGCACCGCCGCCGCGCAAGCGGTCATCGAGGTCACACCGGGCACGACTTGCACCCGTGCCCGGTCCGCAAGCCGCGCGAACAGGTACATGAACGAGCCGTAGAAGAACGGATCGCCCTCGCACAGCACGACGACATCGCCGTGCTGCAGCGCCTCGGCGATATCCACGGCGGCGCGGTCATAGACCGCCTGCGCGGGGAAGCGTTCGGTCCGCATCGGGATCACGATGGGGATCTCTCGTGCGCCTGTCGGGATGAACTCGGCCACGATGGAGCGGGCAAAGCTGTCGCCCGAGTCCGGCGCCGGATAGGCCACGGTCGTCGCGTTGGAGATCAGCCGATGCGCCTTGAGCGTCAGCAGCTCGGGATCGCCCGGGCCGACGCCCACGCCGTAAAGGGTTCCGCTCATTTCGCCCACACCCATTGCGTGACCGGCATCATCGGTTTCCAGCCCCGGAACGGGCCGACCGG
>JBFHFG010000481.1:0-3227 GCA_041583815.1 Halovulum sp. | reverse complement strand
GGTGGGGTGGCACATGACGGTTTGGAACGGATCGCAGATCGTCGCCAGCCCCAGCGCGTTGGCAGCGGTGCCGGTGGCGACGAAGTAGACGGCGGCCTCGGGTGCCTCGAATATCTCGCGGATGCGGTCACGGACGCGCGTGGTCAGATCGTCACCGCCATAGGAACCCGCATAGCCCTGGTTGGCCCGCGCCAGCGCCTCCAGCACCGTCGGGTGGGCGGGGCTGGAATTGTCGGATTCGAAATGCATCACTGAAGTCCTTCCACGATGTAGTCTTCCAGGTCGTCGTCATCGACCTGCTCTTCCGAGATCATGTGCCCGGCCAGCGATATCCCCGCCTCGCGCACGCTGTCGGCCCTGCCGGACACCAGCGGGTGCCACGGCTCCAGCGGGCGCCCCTCCGCCAGCAGGCGATAGGCGCAGGTTGTCGGCATCCAGTACAGGATCCGCTCCAGCGTCTCGGGGGTGATGACCACGCAATCGGGCACGATCTTCTTGCGGTTGGCGTAGTCCATGCAGCGGCAGCTGTCGCAATCCAGCAGCTTGCAGGCGACGTTGGTGTATTCCACCTCGCCGGTGTCCTCGAACTCGATCTTGCGCAGGCAGCACTTGCCGCAACCGTCGCACAGCGCCTCCCACTCGCGCGGGGTCAGTTCCTCGAGCGGGAAGCGGCGCCAAAAGCCGTCGCGGATGCCGTCGCGAATAATGGGATCATCTGTCATGGGGCGCAGATAAGCGTGGAACGGGCGAAAGGGAAAGGGGGGCTCAGGCGGTTTCGGCGAGGACCTGCCGGATCCGTGCGACATCGTCGTTCATCTGGGCGATCAACGGCCCGATTCCGTCAAAGGCCAGTTCCGGGCGGATGAACTCAACCAGCGCGACCGACACCTCGGCCCCGTACAGGTCGCCGCTGAAATCCAGTACGAAGGTTTCCAGGTTCGGCGCGTTGACCCCGAAGGTCGGGCGCACACCCAGCGAGGCTGCGCCAAGGTAGCTGCCCGCGTGCGCCCCGGTCAAAACGTCGAACAGCACAGCGTAGACGCCGAAGCGGGGCAGGTGCAGCCCCTCCAGCGTCAGGTTGGCGGTCGGAAAGCCCAGGTCGCGGCCGCGCTGGTCGCCCTTGCTGACTATGCCGTCGATCCTGTGCCAGTGTCCGAGCATCTGCGCCGCGCGGCGCGGGTCGCCCTCGGACAGCGCCTGCCGGATTGCTGTCGACGAGAAATCCGTATCGCCCCTGCCGATCAGCGGGGCAATCTCGACGCCGAAATCGTGCATCTCGCCCAGCTTCTCAAGCAGCGCGACGTCGCCGCCGCGCTTGGTTCCGAACCGGAAGTCGGCGCCGACCACCACGTGCCGCACGCCCAGGCCGTCGACCAGCACGTCGGACACGAAGCGTTCGGCGGGCAGTGCGGCAAGGTCGGCGTTGAACGGCAGTTCGTAAAGCTGGTCCACCCCCAGCTTGTCCAGCCGGTGCGCACGTGTTTCCGCGTTCATCAACCGGAAGGGCGGTGCGTCGGGGGCGAAGAATGCGCGGGGGTGCGGCTCGAAGGTGATGACGCCCAGCGGGCAGTCGAGCCGGGCCGACGCGGCGCGGGCGCGGTCGATCACCGCGCGGTGGCCAAGGTGCACGCCGTCGAAATTGCCGATGGCGACACTGGCGCCCCGGTCCTGCGATGGCAGGTCATGATAGCGGGAATGGCGTCTCATGGCCCCCTTGGGCGGGACCGGCGCAGCTGGCCCCTCAGTCGAACTTGCGGCTGGGCGCGAGCACCAGCGCCTCGCCCTTCAGGACCTCCGTATCGCCCACGCGGCACAGACAATCAAGCGTGACCCGGCGGCGCGAATGGTCGATCTCGGCGACGGTGACGCTGGCCGTGACCCGGTCACCGGGGCGCACCGGGGCCAGGAACTTCAGGTCCTGCTTCAGATAGACACTGCCATGGCCCGGAAGCTGCTCGCCGATCACGGCCGAGATCAGGCTGGCGGTCAGCATCCCGTGCGCCACACGCCCCGCGAAGATCGTGTCGCGGGCGTATTCCTCGTCAAGGTGTACGGGGTTGTGGTCGGTCGAGACCTGCGCGAACAGCGCGATGTCCTGGTCGGATATGGTTTTGGAGATCGAGCGGGCCAGCCCGATCTCCAAATCCTCGATGCAGATCGTTCCGCGTGGCTGGTTGTCATGCGGCCGGTCCAGCATCTTGCCCTCCCAGGACTTGGGTCCGTGGGGCCGGTGTAGTCGATTCCGCAGTGCAGCGCAAGAAAATTACGGAAACGATCGTGCGGATCGATCCATGGTGGAGAAATTATATTCCGAACACATTCTCGTCGGGGATAGGGAGGCCCCCGGCGGCCGGTGCGCCGGGACTCAAAGGCCCCGGCAGTATTCTCAGCGCAGCATCCCGATGGCCGCCGTCGGCGTGAGCATGGCGTCTTCGAGATAGCCGATCAGTGCTTCCGGGTCAGGGTGTCCCTTGCGCATGCCGGTTTCGCGCGCGGCAAGGCCGCCGGCGATGAACAGCGTGTCCAGCCCCTCGCCGACGCCGCCACGGATATCGGTCTCGATCCCGTCGCCGATGCACAGGATGTCGGTGTCTCGCACTTCGGCGCCGCGGATGCTTTCGGCCCGCTGCCGCGAAAGCGCATAAATCGGTGCATGCGGCTTGCCAAAATAATGCGACTCGCCCCCCAATTCGGTATAGAGCGCGGCCAGCGCGCCGGCGCACCAGATCCGCTGTTCACCCACGTCGACCACCACGTCGGGGTTGGCGCACAGCAGCTTCAGGCCGCGCGCCTTGGCCCGCATCAAGGTCAGCTTGTAGTCCGCCGGCGATTCGCTGCGGTCGTCGTACAGCCCGGTGCAGACGACACCCTCGGCCTGTTCCAGCGGTACACGCTCGACGTCGATCGGTGTGCCGTCCTCGTGCTCGAAAAACGGCAGGTCGCGCTGGGGGCCGATGTGAAAGACTTTCCGCCCGAACATCCCGGCCGCCATGGCCTGCTGCGCGGCGTCGCCCGAGGACGCGATGTCGTCGTAGCAATCCTGCGGCGCGCCCAGGTCGTGGATCTGGGTCTTCACCGTGCGGCGCGGACGGGGCGAATTGGTCACCAGGATCACCGTCCCCCCGCGTTGACGAAAGCCCTGCAGGGCAGAGACGGCTTCAGGGAACACCCTGGTTCCGTCGTGCAGGCAGCCCCATAGGTCACAGAACAGGACGTCGTAACGTTGG
>JBFHFG010000480.1:0-3236 GCA_041583815.1 Halovulum sp. | reverse complement strand
GCCGAACGCGGCCTTGGCCTCGGACCGGGCGCCCTGAAAAGCGTGGTCCAGTTCCGCCTTGGAGCGGGCCAGCTTCATGCCGCGCCCGCCGCCACCGGCGGTGGCCTTGATGATCACCGGGTAGCCCATCTCGTCGGCCAGGCGATGCGCCTCTGCCAGGTCGGGTACACCACCATCGGAACCGGGTACGCAGGGCACGCCCAGATTGCGCATGGTTTCCTTGGCGGTGATCTTGTCACCCATCATCCGGATATGTGCCGATGACGGGCCGATGAAGGTGATGTTGTGATCCTCGAGCACCTGCACGAAGGCCGCGTTTTCCGACAGGAAGCCGTAGCCCGGGTGGATCGCTTCGGCGCCCGTAACCTCGCAGGCGGACACGATCGACGGAACCGACAGGTAGCTGTCGGTGCCCGGGGGCGGGCCGATGCAGACGCTTTCGTCGGCCATGCGGACGTGCATCGCGTCCGAGTCGGCGGTCGAATGAACCGCCACCGTCGAGATGCCCATTTCCTGGCAGGCGCGGATCACGCGAAGCGCGATCTCGCCCCGGTTGGCGATCAGGATTTTCTTGAACACCGCTGCCCCCTCACTCGAGGATCAGCAGGGGCGCGCCGAATTCGACGGGCGAGCCGTCTTCGACCAGGATGCGCTTGACCGTGCCGGCCCGCGGGGCGGGAATCTGGTTCATGGTCTTCATCGCCTCGATGATCAGGACGGTCTGCCCTTCGGATACCTTGTCGCCCACGCTGACGAACGACGGTGCGCCCGGTTCGGGCTGCAAGTAGGCGGTGCCGACCATCGGAGAGGTGACTGCGCCCGGATGCTGGGCGGGATCCTCGGGCACCTCGGCTGCGGCTACCGGTGCGGCGGGGGCAGGGGCCGCGGACGCCTGTACCGGCGCCTGCACGGCCTGAACCTGCGGTGCGGTCGACAGGGTGCCGCGTGCGACCCTGACGTCCAGCGTGTCGTCCTCGCCATAGCTGCGTCGGACCTCGACCTCGTTCAGGTCGTGCTCTCGCAACAATGCGGCGAGTGCCGCGATGAAGTCCACGTCGGAAGTATGGTCGCTCTTGCTCATGCGTTCCCCGGCTCTGCCTCGCAACGTTACCGCGGCCCGAAAGGCCGCGTGATCGGTGCCTTATACGGGGACCGGATGCTCAGGAAAAGTGCCGATCCCCGTCTGCCGCCTACATCTTGTCGCGCTGCGCGTCCACAACATCCTGCATCTGTGCCATCGGAAGATAGCCGCGCACCACCTCGTCGCCAACGACGAAGGTCGGCGTACCGCTGATCTGCAGCGCCGCGCCCAGTTCGCGGTTGGCCTGCAGGATTCGCGTCACGCGGTCGTCCTGCGACATTGCATTCATGGCCTCGACGTCGACACCGGCCTTCTGGGCAAGGCCTTCGACGACCTTCGCATTCAGCGGCCCGTCATGTTCCATCAGCCTGTCCGAGAACGCCTTGTAGAGGTCGGCGTCCTGTTCCAGCAGCACCGCGACCGCGGCACGCGCGGCCACTTCGGAGGCCGGGCCGAGGATCGGGAATTCCTTCTGGATGAACCGGATGTTGCCGTCGCGGGCCAGCAGTTCGGTCACCTCGGGGTGGGCGCGTTTGCAGTAGCCGCACTGGTAATCCATGAACTCGACGATGGTGATGTCGCCTTCGGGATTGCCGCCGACGAAAGAATGACCGTCGTCGAAGATCGCATCGCGGTGCGCGTCCAGCGCCTGCGCCGACTGCTGGGCCTGGGCCTCGGCCTGGCGCGATTCGAGTTCCGAGATCACCTCTACCAGGACTTCGGGGTTTTCCAGCAGGTAGCTGCGAATCTCGCGGCCGAGTTGGGTGCGGTCCTCGTCGGTCAGGTCGTCGAACGGGCCGGCCGCGGCGGCCGAGCCCATGCCCAGCACCAGCAGCAACGGAAACAATAGTTTCATGCGGTCGTATCCTCTCTCAGTCTTCGGCCGCGCGCCGTGCAGCGCGCAGGATGTCATCGGCTTGCCGCCATCCGGGCGAGCCGGCGGGCAGTTGTTTCTGTGCCCGTCCGGCGTGGATCGCCGCATCGGCGGTGCGGCCGGACAGCATCATCCGTTCGGCCGTCGCAAGCGAGGCCTGGCCGGGATTGCCCAGCCGGGCATACGCGATGGCAAGGTTTCGCAGCGCCATGGCGTCGGCCTTGTCGGACTGCCGCGCGCGCGTCAGCACCTGAAGGGCCTCGCGCGTGGCGGCGGGCGTGTCAATGGCGATCAGGGCGCGGCCAAGGCCCGACAGGATCAGCGACTCGTCGGGGGCCAGCGCCGCAGCGCGGCGATAGGCCTGTGCAGCCGCCTGTGCGTTCCCCGATTCGAGCAGGAACTGGCCGTTCAGCTCGTGATAGAACGCATCGTCCGGCCGCGCCTTCAGCAGCGCGTCCATCGCCGCGCGCGCCTTGGCCGGGGCCGGGCGGCGGTGCAGGGCGATGGCGCGGGCCAGCACGTCGTATTCGCTGTTGCCGGCATAGTCGCGCAGTACCCGGTCGGGGGGCAGCAGGAAGGCGTCGAACTTGGCGACCATGCGGCGGTGCCAGTACGCGTCGGCGGCGCCGGGCGGGGTGCCGCGTGCCATGTTCAGCGCCCGGTCGCGCATGTGGCGTATCCGTTCCGTCCACAGCGGGTGGGTGCGGACGTAGGGATCGGAATGCCGCGACGACAGGATTTCCTGCCCCTGGAAGATGTCCATCACCTCGAGCATGGCGCGCGGATCGGACCCGGCGGCGGCCAGGTAATTCAGCGCCGCGTGGTCGGCGGCGGATTCCTCGGACCGGCTGTGGGCCAGCAGGTTGCGTTCGGCCACCTGGCCGCCGGTGATGCCTGCAGCGATGCTGACCTCGGGTGGGGCGCCTGCAGCGGCAGCGGCGGCGGCCAGGATCATCCCCAGCGCGGCGGTGCCCTGTGCGCGGCGCAGCTGGGCACCCCGAAGGCCCTGGTGGCCGCCCGCCAGGTGCCCGGCCTCGTGCGCGATGACCGCGCGCACCTGGTCGATGGTCTCGAGCCGTTGCAACAGGCCGGTGTGCAGGAAGATGTTGTCGCCCTCCGCGACGAAGGCGTTCAGACGGCGGTCGTTGATGATGTAGATGTTCACGCGCTTCGGGCTGAGCCCGGCTGCGCGCAGCACAGGGTTCGCGATCGTGCCGAGCGTCCGCTCGATCTCGGCATCGCGGATCAGGCCTTGCGCCTGTGCCGGTCGGGGCGCGGCCG
>JBFHFG010000479.1:0-3236 GCA_041583815.1 Halovulum sp. | reverse complement strand
GTCACCGAAGACATCGCGGGGCAGCCGGAAACGGCTGCCCCTTCCGCACCCGCCATCGAGTTGATCGGCATCTCGAAGGCGTTTGGCCCGGTACAGGCCAACAAGGACATCTCGATGAAGGTGGCGCGCGGCACGATCCACGGGATCGTGGGCGAGAACGGCGCCGGCAAGTCGACGCTGATGTCCATCCTCTACGGCTTCTACAAGGCCGACAAGGGCGAGATCCGCATCGGCGGGGTCCCCACCCAGATCAACAATTCCGACGACGCCATCAACGCGGGCATCGGCATGGTCCACCAGCACTTCATGCTGGTGCAGAACTTCACCGTGCTGGAAAACGTCGTCCTCGGGGCCGAGGACGGGCGACTGCTCAAGCCATCGCTGTCCAAGGCGCGCAAGCTGCTGACCGAGCTTGCGCACGAGTACGAACTGGAAGTCGATCCCGACGCGGTGATCCACGACCTCGCCGTGGGCTTCCAGCAACGGGTCGAGATCCTCAAGGCGCTGTATCGTCAGGCCGACATCCTGATCCTGGACGAGCCGACCGGCGTGCTGACCCCCGCCGAGGCGGACCACCTGTTCCGCATCCTCGAAGGCCTGCGCCGCGAGGGCAAGACGATCATCCTGATCACGCACAAGCTGCGCGAGATCATGGCGATCACCGACACTGTCAGCGTCATGCGACGGGGCGAGATGACGGCGACCGTCAAGACTGCTGAAACCAGCCCCGCCGAATTGGCCGAGTTGATGGTCGGCCGGCAGGTTCTGTTGCGCGTGGATAAGAAACCGGCACAGCCCGGCAAGACCCTGATGGAGATCCGTGGCCTGCGCGTCACCGACCGTGACGGGGTCGAGCGGCTGAAGGGCATCGACCTGGACCTGCGCGCCGGGGAAATCCTTGGTGTCGCCGGTGTGGCTGGCAACGGCCAGTCCGCGCTTCTGGAAGTGCTAGGCGGCATCACCGAAGCCTCGGGCGGGACCGTGGTGCTGAACGGCGAGAACCTGGACCTGAAGGGCGGCAATGATGGCAAGGACCGTCGACAGCGCGGCATTGCCCATGTCCCCGAGGACCGGCACCGGCTGGGCATGATTATGCCGTTCGCCGAATGGGAAAACTCCTGCTTCGGCTATCACGACAGGCCGCAGTACCAGAAGAACCGCTACCTGATGGACCGCCGTTCCATGCGCGACGACGCCCGCCAGAAGATCGAGAAGTACGATATCCGCCCGCCAAGCTGCGATCTGGCGGCGGCGAACTTCTCGGGTGGGAACCAACAGAAGATCGTTATCGCGCGCGAGGTAGAAAGCGACCCCGACGTGCTGCTGGTCGGCCAGCCGACGCGCGGCGTGGACATCGGCGCGATCGAGTTCATCCACAACGAAATCGTCGCCCTGCGCGACGCGGGCAAGGCGGTGCTGCTGGTCTCGGTCGAACTGGACGAGATCCTGGGCCTGTCGGACCGTATCGTCGTCATGTTCGACGGCAGGATCAGTGGCGAACGACTGCCGTCCGAGACCGACCAGAACGAACTCGGCCTGCTGATGGCCGGCATCGACCCGAAGGAGGGCGCCGCATGAAGACCATGCCGCGCTGGGTGGACCTGTTCCTGATCCCGGCCATCAACGTTTTCCTGGCCTTCCTTGTCGCGGGCCTCGTGGTTCTGTTCATCGGCGAGGATCCGCTGCGCGCCATGCGGATCATGATCCAGGGCGCACTGGGGTCGGATTACGGCATCGGCTACACGCTGTTCTACACGACCAGTTTCATTTTCACCGGGCTCTGCGTCGCGGTGGCGTTCCATGCGTCGATCTTCAACATCGGCGGCGAGGGGCAGGCCGGCGTCGCGGGTATCGGCGTCGCAATTGTCGCGCTGACGTTCGACCAGACGCACTGGCTGTTGGTGCTGCCGCTGGCCATCCTCGGTGCCGGTTTGTTCGGGGCCGCCTGGGCCGCGATTCCGGCGTATCTGCAGGCCAAGCGCGGCAGCCATATCGTGATCACCACGATCATGTTCAACTACATCGCCGCGGCGCTGCTGATCTATGTCCTGAACACCTATCTGAAGGTGCCCGGTTCGATGGCGCCTGAAAGCCGCCGTTTCGCCGAAGGGGCCAATATCCCCCGGCTGGACCAGATGGCCGACTGGGTGGGGATCGAGATGTCGCGCAGCCCCGCCAACATCAGCCTGTTCCTGGCGCTGCTGGCCTGCTTCCTGATGTGGCTGCTGATCTGGCGCACGCGCTTCGGTTATGAGTTGCGCGCCTTCGGCCAGTCCGAACCGGCGGCGGTCTATGCCGGGATCGCGCCGTTCAAGATCATCATGGTTACCATGCTGATCTCGGGCGCGCTGGCGGGCATGATGGCGATCAACGTCGTGCTGGGCGAATTGCAGCGGCTGAACCTCGACAGCGTGCAGGGCGCGGGCTTTGTCGGTATTGCGGTGGCGCTGATGGGCCGTTCGCATCCGGTGGGCGTGATCCTGGCGGCGCTGCTGTTCGGCGTGCTATATCAGGGTGGCGCGGAACTGGCGTTCGAGATCCCCTCGATCCCCAGCCAGATGATCCTGACCATCCAGGCACTGGTGATCCTGTTCACCGGCAGCCTTGAAAACATGGTCCGCTTTCCGATGGAGCGGTTGTTCCTGTTCCTTCGCCTGCGGAAGGAGGCCAACTGATGGAACTGGCCGAGCTGTTCCAGCTGTTTGACAGCACCCTGCGCAACGCGACGCCGCTGCTGCTGGCGTGCCTTGCGGGCCTGTTCTCGGAACGGGCGGGGATTTTCGACATTGGGCTTGAAGGAAAGATGCTGGCCGCTGCCTTCGCCGCTGCCGCCGTCGCCGCCTGGGCCGCGGCGCCCTATGTAGCGGATCCGTTTCCGGGTCAGATCTCGGGGCTGGGTCTGGGCTGGACCGCCGCTGTGCTGGGAGTACTGGCGGGGATCTTCGCCTCGATCCTGATGGCGCTGCTGCACGGGTTCGCGTCGATCACACTCAGGGGCAATCAGCTGATCTCGGGCGTGGCGATCAACTTCCTAGCCGCCGGGGCGACGGTGCTGATCGGCGAGTCACTATTCTCGATGGGCGGGCAGACACCACAGCTGACCGGCAACGCCCGGTTTTCGGGGCTGGACCTGCCACTGGCCGACACGCTGGGCGGGATTCCGGTCCTGGGACCGCTTTATCGCGACGTGATCTCGGGACAGGTGATCCTGGTCTACGTCGCCCTTCTGGCCGTAC
>JBFHFG010000478.1:0-3245 GCA_041583815.1 Halovulum sp. | reverse complement strand
GTGCCTACAACGCGGACCGTGTCGACGCCGATGAAGTGCCTTCGACCTTTGAAGAGCTGCGCACCTACCTGGAATCGAACACCGGCAAATTCACTTACATCAAGCCGCCGCACTACCTGGGCAACACCTTCGTCCAGCAGGCGATCTATGCCCACAACCCTGACGGCACTGGTGCCGAGCCGTTCCAGCAGTCCGCCGATCAGATTCCGGCCGAGGAACTGGCCCGCCTGATCGCCCCCGGCCTCGACTATCTGCGCGACCTGGAGCCACTGCTTCTGGACGCTGCCGGCGGCACGCCGCGCTACCCCGAGGACAATGCCGCGCTGGACGGACTGTTCCTGAACGGCGAAGTGGACTTCAACTGCAAGTTCGGCCTCTACGCGGTGGCGACGGGTCTTTCGACCGGCACCTATCCCGAGGCGGCGACGCAGTTCGTGTTCCCCGAAGGGACGATGATCAAGAACAAGAACTATCTGGCGATCCCGGCCAATGCGCCGAACCCGGCTGCCGCGCTTGTTCTGGCCGACTGGATGACCTCGGTCGAGGCGCAGGCCTCGAAACTGCAGCTAACGGGCATGCCCTCAGGCATCGACGGCTGGAAGCTGGACGAGGCCGGCACCCAGGCCATCGCCGAGGCGTCGCCCGGCCTGATCGGCGTGACGCAGGAAGAGCTGGACGCCAACGCAGCGCCCGACACCAACGCCACCCTGGTCGACGTGATCGAGGCGACTTGGCTGGAGTACATCGAGCGTGACAGCAGCGATCCGATCGAAACGATCGTCGCCCGCGCTTACGAGAACCTGTCGAAGTAATCGGCAGCGCGGTCGCCGTTCCTCCCAGCGGCGGCCGCACCCTTTCCCCAACCGGAGGCCCGGATGTCCGCTTCGTCGTCGGCCGTGTCCGCACCCGCACCCAAACCTACCCTGACAGCGCTCGAACGCCGCGCGCGGTTCTGGCAGATGATCCAGCTTACGCCGATCCTGGCCATTCTGGTCCTGCTGTTCGGTGGCGCGCTGGTGCTTGCGATCCTTCAGTCGCTGGGCTTCGCGCCATGGTTCGGCGTGAACACCTTCCCGGATTTCAGCTATTTCGGGGCGCTCTGGGGGTCTTCGACCTTCTGGGTCTCGCTGGGGCTGACGCTCTATTATGCCACCGTTTCGACGGTATTGGCGCTGGTGCTGGGCATCCTGCTGGCCCTTGCGCTGGTCAAGACCTTCCCCAGCAAGACGTTCTACAAATATCTCTACAAGCTGCCACTGATGATCCCCTACACGGTGGGCATCGCGCTGGCGGTGCTGATGCTGAGCAACGGCGGGATGCTGTCGCGGCTGGCGGCCTTTGCTGGCTTCATCGACGATCCAGCGCAGTTTCCGCAGATCCTCAAGACGCACTACGGTTGGGGCATCATCGCGGTCTATGTCTGGAAGCAGACGCCATTCATCACCCTTGCCGTCTATGCCGTCCTGCTGGGCATCGGGCGCGAGACCGAAGAGGCGGCGGCGATCCTGGGTGCAAACCGGCGGACGATCTTCTTCCGGGTGACGCTGCCGCAGATCCTGCCGGGCGTCGTGTCGTCCACACTGATCTGCTTTGCCTTCAACGTCGGTGCGTTTGAAGCGCCGTTCATCCTGGGCGGGGGCTTTCCCGACACGCTGCCGGTGGTCGCCTGGCGCTATTTCAACGACGCGGACTACACGCTGCAGCTTCAGGGCATGGCGACCGTGGTCTCCATCGGGCTGGTCGCGGGGGTGATCCTGTTCGGATACCTCGCGGCCTACCGCCGCTACGAACGCCGCATGGGACGGAACTGACATGGCCTCGAAATCCGATACCTCGCTTTCCAGCCGGCTGTCGCCGTTCCAGAAGTTCTACCTGATCATCATCGCCGGGTTCATCCTGGGCCCGTTCATCCCGCTGCTGATCCAGAGCTTTGCGTTCCGCTGGGCGTGGCCCGACCTGCTACCCAGCACCTGGTGGCTGGAGCAGCGCGACAAGTCGATGCTGCCGCTGGCCTGGGACTACGTCCTGTCCCCCTACAGCCGCGTTTGGGAGGCGACGGTGAACACCGTGGTCATCGGCACGATCGTCACGGTGATCTGCCTTGCCATCTGCCTTCCGGCGGCCCGCGTCTTGGCGCGCGAGAAGTTCCGCGGCAAAAGCGCCTTCGAGTTCTTCCTGTCGCTGCCCCTGATCGTGCCCGAGGCCGCCATCGGCATTGCCCTGCTGATGATGTTCATCCGGTTGGGACTGGCGGGCAGCTATGTCGGTATCATCATCGCCCACCTGATCCCGACGATCCCCTACATGGTCCGGATGCTGACGGCGGTCTATCAGGGCCTTGGCCGCGACTTCGAGGAACAGGCGATGATCCTCGGCGCCAGCCGCTGGCAGGTGCTGCGCCTTGTGACGCTCCCGATGCTGTTGCCCGGCGTGGTCGCCGGGGCGCTGTTCACCTTCCTGGTGTCGACCAACATCTTCCTGCTGACCTTCTTCCTGGGACAGGGCCAGATCGTGACCCTGCCGACGCTGCTGTTCTCGAAGATCGCGGGTGGCACGCTGGATGCCTCGGCCGCCGGGATCACGCTGATCGTCACCCTGCCGGGGATCATCCTGCTGATCATCTCGGAGCGTTTCATCAAGGAAGAGGCGTTCGGCAAGGGCTTCGGAAACTAAGGAGACGACATGACCACCCCCCAATCCATCATCGACCGGTTTCCGAAGCTGGACGACGCCTTTGTCGAAGGTCGCCTGGGGCGTCCCGGCCCCAAGCCGCGCGTCATCATCGACACGGACACCGCGAACGAGATCGACGACCAGTACGCACTGGCCTGGGCGCTGCTGTCGCCCGAGCGACTGGACCTTGAAGGGATCACCGCGGTTCCGTTCAGCTTCGCACATCACAGGAACGAACTGATCGAATCCGTCAGCGCACTGCGTACGGCGGAAGCGCAAGGCAACGCCGACAAGTTCATGGGCGGGCTGGCTGGTTGGGCCAAGCGGCTTCGCGAGCAGGGGCGGACCGCCGAGGATGTGAAGTTCGTCGGTCCCGACGAGGGCGCCGAACTGTCCTACCAGGAAATCCTGCGCGTGTTCGACAAGTGCGGCGTGCCCGCGGAAGGCAAGGTGGTCCGCGGCACGCCGGGCTACCTTCAAAGCCTGGATGAGCCCATCGACACCCCGGCGGCGCGGTTCCTCATCGAGCGGGCGCGGGCCGAGGACGACCGACCGCTCTACATCCTCGCCAT
>JBFHFG010000477.1:0-3250 GCA_041583815.1 Halovulum sp. | reverse complement strand
AGGATGCGTTCCGTCATGTGCTCTTCGAGGTAGCGGTCCAGCCGCGCCAGTTGCGCCTCGCTCAGCCCGCCCGAGGCCGGACGCCGGTCAACCGTCGGCAGGCCGTGATTGCGCGCCAGCACGACCATGAAGACGCTCGCCAAGGCCTCCAGGATCACCTCCGCCCCTACCGGGTCGGCGGCCATCACCTGCGCCATCTTGCAGGCGATCGCGCACAGTTCCGCGTCATCCAGTATGGCCCGGTCCGCCAGCGCACCGGCAGGCAGGCTCAGGTGCATCCGGCCCTCGACGAAATCCGAAAGCACCTGCGGCTCGATCCACAGGAACAGCACGCGCACCGGGTGCGGCACACTCCAGCGCACGCCGGTCCCGGCAGCAGCCAGTGCCACCTGACCGGGACGCAGGCGGATGCTGGTCGTGCGGCCCGCGCGGTGCAGGTTCAACAGCGGAGAGATTGCTTCCAACGGCACAAGCAGGCAGTGCCAACCTTGTCGGGCCTCACCGCTTGCCGCCGGGCCCATCACGACGGCCTCGCAACCCAGAACGGCGCCGTCGGTCCGAAGCGGCCGCAAGGCAGGGGGCGCCGACGGCGACCGGGCCTCTGCCCTGCCATGGGCAGGTGGGCGGTCCCGCTCACGGGCGGGGAGTGGAAGATGTCCCCACGTCGGGGGTGCGATGATGTCTGCCCCGGTTTGGGGCGCGACGGTGAAGCCGGCACAGTACATGGGCTTGCCCGTTCGGTTTTGATTCAGGAACCATTTACGTCCGGCGAAAGGGCGACGCGTGGCCGCCAGCGTCATGCGCCTGTGGATCTCGGCACGCGCCGCGCCCCGCCGTGGACTTGTCGAAACCGGTCGAACCGTCCGACAAATTCATACTTCAGCATATATCGGAAGCGTCCCTGCGGCAATCGCACCCTGCGTCAGGGTGTGACGATGCGCATTCCGCAGATGTATTCGGCCCGCGCGTGCGACCCGGAATGTCGCGCGGCGCGGTTGGTGCGGGCGGCCGGACTCGAACCGGCACGGCCATGCGGCCCAGGCATTTTAAGTGCCATATGTCTACCAATTCCATCACGCCCGCAGCGGTGCGACGGCAGGCATTTCTGCCCCCGTCGCGCCGCGGTTGCAAGGGTGGAACGCTCAGACCGTCAGCGCGCGCACATCGTTGGTGGCCGCGTCAAGCGCCGAACGGTCGGACGAGCGCAGCACGATGTTCACCGCGAACTGTCCGTCGCGCTGGAACGGGTAGCTGCCGATCGAGACCTGCGGAAACCGCGCGTCGATCTCGGCCAGCGGCCCGGCAATGTCGCCCTCGCCCCGGTCGATGCGGACGTTCTCGGTCATCAGCGGCGCGCCTCCGGTCAGGGTCGGCAGCAGGCTTTCCACCATTGCCGTGAAGACCGAGGGCACCCCCGCCATCACGTGCACGTTGCCGATGCTGAACCCCGGTGCCTTGCTCACCGGGTTCTCGATCAGCGTGGCGCCATCGGGGATACGGGCCATGCGCAGACGGGCATCGTTCAGATCCGCCTCCCCGTTCGGATAGTGGCTGACCAGGATCGCGCGGGCGTCGGCGCGCACGTCGATGCCGACACCAAAGGCCCGCGCCACGCAATCGGCGGTGATATCGTCATGGGTCGGCCCGATGCCGCCACTGGTGAAGACGTGGTCATACCGCGACCGCAGCGCGTTCAGCGCCTCGACGATCACCTCGGGCACGTCCGGCACGATCCGAACCTCGCGCAGGTCGATGCCCTTCTCGGACAACTTCCCCGCCAGGTGGTACATGTTGGCATCGCGGGTGCGGCCGGACAGGATCTCGTCGCCGATCACCAGCATTGCGGCGGTGGGGTTGCTCATCTCGGGCCCTCGTTCTTGTTCTTCCCTGCGCGGCGGGGTAGCCGAGGGCATGGAGTTTCCCCGCCCCCTTGTCCGCGCCACGCTCGTCCGCAGATATAAACGCTTTCTGGCCGACGTCACGCTGGAAGACGGCACGGAAGTCACCGCCCATTGCGCCAACCCCGGCGCGATGACCGGGCTGGCCGACCCCGGGACCACCGTCTGGCTGGAGCCGTCGGACAACCCCAAGCGCAAGCTGCAATGGTCGTGGAAATTGGCCGAACTGCCCGGCGGGCACTTCGCGAACGTCGACACCGGCATGGCAAACCGCCTGGTCGCCGAGGCACTGGCCGAAGACCGCATCCCCGCGCTGCAGGGCCACGACAGCGTCCGCCCCGAGGTCCGCTATGGCGAGGCCAGCCGCGTCGACTTCCTGCTGAGCGGACCCGCGGGCGACACCTATGTCGAGGTCAAAAGCGTCACCCTGCGCCGCAATGGCACGCTGGCCGAGTTCCCCGATACCGTTACCGCCCGCGGCGCGCGGCACCTGGGGGAACTGGCCAAGGTCGCGCAAGCCGGGCATCGCGCGGTCCTGCTCTACCTCACCCAGCGCACCGATTGCACCGAGGTTGCGCTGGCCGCCGACATCGACCCCGGCTATGCAACCGCTGCAAGCGCCGCCCGTGCCGCCGGGGTCGAGGTGCTGGCCCATGCCACCGATATCACACTCCGGGCCATGCAGCTTGCGCATGGCTTGCCCGTCCGCCCTGCGGGTTGATAAACCACCCACGCCGGGCCACATTGCTGGGATCAGCCCAGCCGCCGAACTTCGAGGAGCCCATGTTGGAAGGCTTGAACCTTGGCCGTCTGAACCGCGACGGCATCCGGATCCATGACCCCGAGCATTTCGCCGGGATGCACAAGGCCGGTAAACTGGCGGCCGAAATACTGGATCGCATCGCCGAGCATGTTCGCCCCGGCGCAACCACGGGCGCGCTGGATGCGCTGATCGAGAAGTGGGTGAACGAGGCCGGTGCCGTCTCGGCCACGATCGGCTACAAGGGCTACAAGCACGCCAGTTGCATCTCGCTCAACCAGGTGGTCTGCCACGGCATTCCCGGATCCAAAGTGCCGGGCCGCAAGGATGACGTTCTGCAGGAACGCGACATCCTGAACATCGACGTGACCGTGATCGTCGATGGCTGGTATGGCGACAGCAGCCGCATGTACGTCGCGGGCGAGCCGAAAAAGTTCGCCAGGCGTCTGATCGATGTCACCCACGAGGCACTGATGCGCGGCATCGCCGCCGTCAAGCCGGGCAACACGTTCGGCGACATCGGCCACGCGATCCAGACCTATGCCGAGGCGCAGCGCTGCTCGGTCGTGCGGGATTTCTGCGGCCACGGGCT
>JBFHFG010000476.1:0-3261 GCA_041583815.1 Halovulum sp. | reverse complement strand
CGGCGCGAACAGCGCCCCCGAGGCCATCTTGCCCACGTCCTTGGCACGGTCGATGATCCGCAGGTGGCCCGTGCCTTCCTCGAGGAACCCCGCGTCGCCGGTCGCCACCCAGCCCTCGGCATCCTTGGTCGAGGCGGTGCTGTCGGGGTTCTTGTAGTATTCCACAAACACACCGGGCGAGCGGTAGAAGACCTCGCCCGACTCGACGATGCGGATCTCGACCCCCGGTGTCGGCGGGCCGACCGTGTCGACGCGCACGTCGCCGTCGGCCTGCTGGGTGATGAAGACGCTGGCCTCGGTCTGGCCGTACAGCTGTTTCAGGTTGATTCCGATGGACCGGTAGAAGCCGAACAGCTCGGGGCCGATCGCCTCGCCCGCGGTATAGGCAACGCGCACCCGGCTGAGGCCCAGCGCGTTTTTCAGCGGGGCATATATCAGCACCTCGCCCAAGCGATAACGCAGCCGGTCCGCAAGACCCACGGGCTTGCCGTCGAGCAGCGCGCCGCCGACCCGGCCGGCCAGCGCCATGAAATGCCGGTACATCGCGCGCTTGATCCGCGCCGCGTCTTCCATGCGGATGGTGACATTGGTCAGGAGCCCCTCGAAAAAGCGCGGCGGGGCAAAGAAGTAGCTCGGCCCTATCTCGCGCAGGTCCTGCTGCATTGTCGTCTCGCTTTCGGGGCAGCAGACGCAGAAGCCGATCCAGTAGGCCTGTCCCATCGAGAAGATGAAGTCGCCCACCCAGGCCATCGGCAGGTAAGCCAGGATCGAATCCGTCGGGCGCAGGCCGTCCACCTCGGCGGCGGCGCGGGCGGTGAGGATGATGTTGTCATGGCTCAGCACCACGCCCTTGGGCTGCCCCGTGGTGCCCGACGTGTACAGCATCACGCAGGTATCGGCCCCGGTCAGCGCATTGCTGCGGGCGGTCAGTTCGGCGTCATGGGCGCCGTCGCGCCCTGCCTCGACGATATCGGCATAGGGATGCAGTCGGCTGTGATCGTAGCGGCGCAACCCGCGCGGATCCAGATAGATCACCTGTTCCAGCCGCGGCAGGCGCGACTGGATTTCCAGCAGCTTGTCGACCTGCTCCTGGTCCTCGACCACTGCAAATCGGGCGTCGCAATGATCCAGCACGAAGGCGATCTCGTCCGCGACCGAGTCCTGGTAGACCGGCACCGGGATCGCGCCGGCCGCCTGCACGGATGCCATCGCCCAGTAGAGATGCGGGCGGTTGGTGCCGATGATCGCGACATGATCGCCGGTCGCCAGCCCCAGGCCGATCAGCCCGCGGGCCAGGGCGCGCACCTCGTCGCCGACCTGCGACCAGGTCCAGCTTTGCCAGATGCCAAATTCTTTCTCGCGATAGGCCGGACGGTTTCCGTGGACGGAAACGTTCCGCGCCAGCAGTCGGGGAAAAGTATCCGGCCGCACGACCGGACCCGCATCGCCCATCCAGTATCCTCCCTTGACAGGACGTTGCCTGCCCACCGGCGTCTTGCGCGCCATGCGGTTATCCTAGCAACAATAGTACGCCGGTAAACATAAAAATTGAACTACCGTTCATTTCCCTGATCGACAGGGGTCGCGCCATCGCATCCGGGCGGTTAGAAAAAATGTGGAGGCCGACCAAGGACCGGCGCGCGGGGCGCGTCCAAGGGATATGAGGATGGAGCCAAGCGACCACGCGCTGGTGAACGCTGCCCTGGCGGGGGACGCCGGCGCCTTTGGCACGCTGGTCGCCCGGCACTACGACCGCATCTTTCGCGTGGCATGGCGGGTGCTGGGCAGCCAGGCCGATGCCGAGGACCTGGCGCAGGATGTCTGCGCGGCGCTGCCCGGCAAGTTGGACGGGTTCCGCGCCGAGGCGCGATTCACCACCTGGCTGCACCGGGTGGTGGTGAACGCCGCGCGGGACCGGATGCGCCGCCATGCCACCCACTCCCGCGCCGCAGAGGGCTGGGGCGATGTCGAGGCGCTGCGCCGAGACGAGGCGCGACAGGCCGCGGACCAGCAGGAATGGCTGATCCAGGCGATGACCGCCCTGCCCCCCGACCTGCGCGAGACCGTCGCGCTGGTGCTGGGCGAGGACATGACACATGCCGAGGCCGCCGAAGCACTGCGCGTCTCGGAAGGAACCGTCAGCTGGCGCATGAGCGAGGTTCGTAAACGCCTGCGCAAGCTGGCCGAGGAGGAACGGGCATGACCGATCCGCTGGACGATCTGAAGAAAGCGCTGAAAGCGCAGCAGCCGGCCGCGCGCGAGGAGGCCCGCGCCGCCGCATTGCGCGCAGCGGCCGAGGCGTTCGCCGAAAAAAATGCAAGTGCCGCCCAAGGAACGGCGGACGAGCTGCGTCCCACTCAGGACCGACCCGACAGGCGGGCCGGATTCTGGACGGGAGTTCTGACCATGTTTTCCAACCTGACGCAGCCGCGCATCCTGATGGGCACCAGCGCCCTTGCCACCGTCGCCATCGCCGTGGCGATCACCCAGAACCTGCCGCTGGGCGGATCGTCGATCTCGCCCTCGGATCTGACCGGTGAGGTACGCGAGGTGCCTGCCCCACGCCCGGTTGTTGCCGAGCGGGCCGATGCGGATGGCGCGCGGCGCGCCGCCGAACCGGTCCTCCCCGGGGCCCGCGAAGAAGCCATCGTGGAACAACTGGCCCCGCTGGCCGAGGCGGAAGCCGATTTCGCTGATGGCGCGGTCGTTGGCGGCCTGAACCCGGATCTGGCCGAGAGCCGGTCACGAGACATGGCCATAGCGCCCACCCCGGCCCCCGCCGCGCCGCCGGTCGCTGCGCAGCGCCAGCTTGGCAAGATGCAATCCGGCCCGGTGTTCGGCTTCATCCCGATGGACGAGCCTTCCCCTGTGATCGAAAGCGACACCGAGCGCTACCCCGAGGCCAGCCCGAACCCGCTGAAACTGGTCGCGGACGAGCCGGTCTCGACCTTCTCGATTGACGTCGACACTGCCAGTTACGCGGTCGTCCGGTCATCGTTGAACGCCGGGCAGATGCCCCCGCGCGACGCCGTCCGGGTCGAGGAGATGATCAACTATTTCGACTACGCCTACCCCGCACCGGAAAACCGGGAGGTGCCGTTCGCGACCTCGGTCTCGGTGCAGCCGACGCCATGGAACGATGGCACGCAACTGCTGCACATCGGCATCCAGGGCTATGATATCGCGCCCGCCGAACGGCCCCCGCTGAACCTGGTGTTCCTGATCGATACCTCGGGGTCGATGAACGAACCGCGCAAGCTG
>JBFHFG010000475.1:0-3272 GCA_041583815.1 Halovulum sp. | reverse complement strand
TGCGGCGATCACCGGCCGCGCGGTGCCCAATGTCACCGACTGGCAGTACCTGAACCTGAACTATGTCTCGAAGGCCCGCATCGACCAGGACCTGTGCATCAGCTGCGGCCGTTGCTTCGCCGCGTGCGAGGACACCAGCCACCAGGCCATCGCGATGAAGCCGGGCCGGGTGTTCGAGGTGATCGATGAGGAATGCGTCGCCTGCAACCTGTGCGTCAATGTCTGCCCGGTCGAGAACTGCATCACCATGGAGCAGCTGGCCCCGGGCACCGTCGATCCGCGCACCGGAAAGACCGTCGAGGCCGAGTACGCCAACTGGACCACGCACCCGAACAACCCCGCCGCCAAGGCGGCCGAGTGACGTGACCGGCGCGGCCGATATCGAGGCCGCGCTGCTTGCCCTGGACGCGAAGACCTGGGGCGAGGTCGAAACCGCGCGCGAGGCCCTGCTGCCGCTGGGCCGCACGATCTTTCCCGCCGCGCTGCAGGTCTATCCGCGTTTGCGCGGCTTCAAGGCGCGCATGGCGCTGGTCTACACGGCGATGAAGTTCGCGCTTGTGGAACCGGACGCCGTGACCCTTGCGCTGACGGCGCTTGATGACCGCTCGGCCCCTGTCCGATACCGGGCCTGCATGCTGCTGGCCGTGGCGGGGCGGGACGACACGATCCCCGCGCTGGAACGGCTTCTCGACCACACCTCTCAGGACAGCCGCGCCGATGCGCACGCCGCGATTCGCGCCATCCGCGGGCGCAACCATAACCTGTTCCTGGATCGTGCGAACACGGGCCGCGTGCACATGCACGTCGGCGGTCTTGTGCAACCTGGCCAGTAAGCCGCTCGACCTGCAGACAAAACCCGTCAATCCCGCCCAATCCCCCCGAATGTGACAATTCCGGTGCCAGAATCGCGGCAACATCGTTATATTTGAATGTATGGGTATTGTTTGGGGGGTAGGTTGTGTCCAGCATATCCGATTACCTGTTCGCAGGCATCGCCGTGACGGTCCTGTTTGTCATCCTGGGCGGCTACATGTGGTCGTCACAGCCTGATGATCCGATAGATATCGTCCCTGCTGCCAATGTGCGGGGGGCGCTGACGGGTCGCTAGGACGGTCCGCCTGTCCTGCCTTCGGGCGGCGTAAGACCACTTGTGTAGAGTTGTGTCAGAAACTGCGCGGCATCGTGGAAATGGCCATCTTCGGCTGCTCCAAGGATGCCGCGCACCTGAACTTCGAAATCGGCATAGTGCTGCGTTGTCGCCCAGATCGAGAAGATCAGGTGATAGGGATCGGCAACCGCCAGTCGCCCGGCCTGCATCCAGCCCCGGATCACCTTTGCCTTCTCGTCTACCAGCGCTTTCAACTGGCCGTTGATCTCGTCGCTTATGCGCGGCGCGCCCTGCAGCATCTCGTTCGCGAACAGGCGGCTTTCGCGGGGATAGTCGCGACTCATTTCCAGCTTGCGCAGCATGTAGGCGCGGATCTCGCGCAGCGGCTCGCCGTCGGGGTCCAGTTGCCGAAGCGGGTCCAGCCAGGTGTCCAGCAGCCGGTTCAGCAGCGTGCGGTGGATGGCTTCCTTGCTTTCGAAGTAGTACAGCAGGTTCGGCTTGGACAGGCCCGCCGCGTCGGCGATCTGGTCCAGCGTCGCGCCCCGGAACCCGTGTTGCGAGAACACGTCCAGCGCCGCGTCCAGGATGGCCCTGGTCTTCTGGCGCTGGATACGGGTTGGGGTCTTGGTCGCTGCGGCCCGGGGCATTTGTCCTGTCCGGTCTCCCAGTGTAGCGGCCGGACCCGGGATAATACTTGACCTGTCCCCGGGTTTGGCTAGCGTGGTTTTTACCAATTGGTCAAAGCGACTGTCGCACAGCCCGGGCGGGCTGGCAATCGCCAAGACCGACAGGCGCACCCAACGCGGGGCGGATCCGCCTCGCAGCCAGCGGAGTAACCCATGTCCGAACGTCGCCCCGTCGCCCCGAACGACCTGAACGCCTTCTGGATGCCGTTCACGTCGAACCGCCAGTTCAAGAAGGCGCCGCGCATGCTGGTTGCGGCCGAGGGTATGCACTACACCGCCGCCGATGGTCGGCAGATCCTCGACGGCACCGCTGGCCTTTGGTGCTGCAACGCCGGTCACAAGCGGCCGAAGATCGTCAAGGCGATCCAGGAACAGGTCGAGGAACTGGACTACGCCCCCGCCTTCCAGATGGGCCACCCCAAGGTGTTCGAACTGGCCAACAAGCTGACGGCGCTGGCGCCCGAGCCGTTCGAGCATGCCTTCTTCACCAACTCCGGCTCCGAGTCGGTCGAGACCGCGTTGAAGATCGCGCTCGCCTACCACCGTGCGCGCGGCGAGGGGCAGCGCTTCCGCCTGATCGGGCGCGAGCGGGGCTATCACGGCGTCAACTTCGGCGGCATCTCGGTCGGCGGGATCGTCCCGAACCGCAAGATGTTCGGCACGCTGCTGACCGGGGTCGATCACTTGCGCCACACGCATCTGCCCGAGCAGAACGCCTTCACCCGCGGCCAGCCCGAGCATGGTGCGGAGCTGGCAGACGAACTGGAGCGTATCGCCCAGCTTCACGGCCCCGAAACCATCGCCGCCGTCATCGTCGAGCCGATGGCCGGGTCCACCGGCGTGCTGTTGCCGCCCAAGGGCTATCTTGAGCGTTTGCGTGCGATCTGCGACCGCCACGGCATCCTGCTGATCTTCGACGAGGTCATCACCGGTTTCGGCCGGCTCGGCGCGCCCTTCGCCGCCGACTATTTTGGCGTGATGCCGGACATGATCGTCTGCGCCAAGGGCCTCACCAACGGTGTCGTGCCGATGGGGGCGGTTCTGACCACGGGGGCGATCCACGACGCCTTCATGACCGGCCCCGAACACATGATCGAGCTGTTCCACGGCTACACCTATTCCGGGAACCCGCTGGCCTCGGCCGCCGGGATCGCGACCCTTGAAACCTACGAGGAAGAGGGCCTGCTGACCCGCGGCACCGAACTTGGCGCCTATTGGGAAGACGCGCTGCACTCGCTCAAGGGCCTGCCGCATGTGACAGACATCCGGAACCTCGGCCTGATTGGCGCGATCGAACTGGCCCCGATCGAGGGCGCCCCGACGCAACGCGCGTTCAACGCCTTCCTCAAGGCCTATGAAAAAGGGATCCTGATCCGCACCACCGGCGACATCATCGCGATGAGCCCACCGTTGATCATCGAGAAAAGCCAGATTGACCAGTTGATCGGCACGCTGACAGAGGTGCTGAAAGACCTCGA
>JBFHFG010000474.1:0-3282 GCA_041583815.1 Halovulum sp. | reverse complement strand
TTGCGCGACCTCGCGTTTGTAATCGCAGTGACCGTCGGCGCATTCCTCTTGCTGCGCTGGCTGCTTGGCAAACCCGCCGATGCGCTTGCCCGCCGGTCTCGCGGGGCGGGGTGGTTCGAAACTGCCGTCTACCAGCTTGGATACAGCATGTTGTTGGCCGCCGCGGTTATCCTTGCATGGGCGGCGGGCTATGCCCTGACGATCGGATTCTACGAGGGCTTCGGCAGCATCCAGTTCCGGCAGTCCCTGTACCTGAATGCCTTTGTCGGCGTCGGCCTGGCCAAGGTGGTCGGCCGCGCGGTACTGTCCCCGCGCCATAGCTCGCTGCGACTGGTTTCGCTGTCGGACGCGGCTGCGCAGTCGATATGGCGCTGGCTGAACACCGAAATCGTTCTGCTGGGCTATGGCATCATGCTTGCGGTGCCCATCGCCACCCGCTCGGCCGGGTATTTCGCCGGTGCCGCACTCGAGATGGTGATCGGCGTGATCGCCATCGTCTACACCATGGTCCGGATCATCCGCGCCCGTCACCCGGTGGCGAACTGGCTGTACGGCAGCACTCGCGTCAACGAGGAGGACGCGGTCGATACCGCACCCGCGGGATACGCGACGCCCGCCGAAAGTTCGCGCAGACCGGTCCTGGCGCGGTTCAGTGCACTTTGGCACTGGCCAGTGCTGATCTACCTGCTTGTCCTGCTGGTCCTCGTGCTGGCGCGGCCCGGCAACGTGCTAGTGCCGCTGCTCACACGCTCGGCGCTGGTACTGGCGACGGTGATCGGCGGGTTGATGGTCATAGACCTGATGAACAAGTCGGCTCGACGGGGCGTGCGGCTGGCGCCATCGATCCACCATCAGCTTCCGCTTCTGGAAAAGCGCCTGAACGGATTGCTGCCCAAGGTGCTGCTGGTTCTGCGGATCACCGTCGCGCTGATCGTGGTGGCGATCTCGGTCGACATCGTGGGCCTGTGGGACATCGGCGGCTGGCTGTCCGGCGAGACGGGTTCGAACCTGACCTCGACAGCGATTTCGGTGTTCCTGATCCTGCTGTTCGCAACGCTAATCTGGCTGGCGCTTGCCTCGTGGGTGGAATACCGGCTGAACCCGCTGGTCGGCACCGTGCCCTCGGCGCGCGAGACGACGCTGCTTACGCTGCTGCGCAACGCGTCGGCCATCGCCCTGCTTATCCTGACGTTGATGTTTGCGCTCAGCCAGATGGGACTGGACATCGCGCCGCTGCTGGCCTCGGCCGGGGTGCTTGGCCTCGCCATCGGCTTCGGCGCACAGAAGATGGTGCAGGACATCATCACCGGAATCTTCATCCAGTTCGAGAACGCGATGAACGTGGGCGATGTGGTCAGCGTCGGCGGCACCATCGGCACGGTCGAGAAACTGACCGTCCGTTCGGTCAGCCTGCGCGACGTGCAGGGCGTGTTCCACATCATCCCGTTCTCGTCCGTGGACGCGGTGTCGAACTACATGAAGGAATTCTCGTTCCACGTGGCCGACATGGGCATCGCCTACCGCGAGGATACCGCCATGGCGAAACAGGCGATGTTCGATGCGTTCGACATGCTGTTGCAGGACGAAGAGCACAAGCCGAACATCCTTGGCGAATTGGAATGGTTCGGCCTGAACAGCTTCGGCGACAGCGCCGTGGTCCTGCGGGCACGGATCAAGACCCTGCCCGGCAAGCAATGGGGCATCGGCCGCGCCTACAACCAGCTCCTGAAGGAGGTATTCGACGAGCGCGGCATCGAGATTCCGTTCCCGCACCAGACCATCTATTTCGGCGAAGACCGTAGCGGCAACGCCCCGCCGCTGCATATCAAGGCCGACGCGCCGCTGCGCCTGGCGGGAACCGACGGAACGGAAGAACCGCCGGAAGGCTGATCAGAACAGGGCGTCGGCCGCCTTCAGGCGGCCGGTCGTCACCCGTCGGCGGTTCAACTGCGGCGCATCGACCACCGCCGCGATCGCGGGATGATCGCGCGGCAGGACGCCCCGCCGAACAAGCAGCGCGCCGATTGCGGCCGCCGCCGCACGATCCGCACCGTCCAGCACCTTCAGAACGATGCCCAGCCTTTGCCCGGGCAGGATCGCGGCGAAAACCCCCTCGGCGCCGTTCTTGATCACCGCCGCGCCCGCCGCCGCCCGGGTGATCGAGGTCGCCGGCTCTCCTGGACCTTCGCCCGCCAGCATTTCCGGATGGGCCGCCATCGCGGCGACCAGTTCCGTCGCGGCCTTGCCCCTGTTGCCGCCGATACGGTCTGGCGCGGCCATCCGCGCCATCGCCCGGCCGAACCCGTGCAACGTGCAGGCGAAGTTCGGCGCCGAGCACCCGTCGATGCCGAAACCGGGGCTGGTCTCACCAGTCATTTCCTCGAACGCGGCACGGACCTGTCGCTGAACCGGATGGTCCGGGTCGACGTACTCGGGTCCGCCGCCCGTCTCACGCGCCAGCGTCAGGAACCCCGCGTGCTTTCCCGAACAGTTGTTATGGATCTGGCAGGGCGCATGCCCCGCTGCTCGCAGCGCGTGCCGCTCGTCCCGGTCACGCGGCGTCTGCGGGCCGCAACGAAGGTCGGGCTCGTCCAACCCCAGATCCGAAAGCCAGCGCGACACGCGGTCCGCATGAATCGCCGCCCCCGCGTGCGACGCGCAGGCCAGTGCCAGGTCGGCGGCGGAAAGTCGCGCACGCCCGGCGGCACCGCTTTCGACCAGCGGCAGCGCCTGAATGGGCTTGGCAGCGGACATTGGATAGATCACCGCGTCGGGATCGCCCCAGGCCTCGACGATGGCGCCAGTCTCGTCGACAATCACAGCGTGTCCGTGGTGCACGCTTTCCACGATATCGCCGCGCCAAAGCTCGGCCAGAAGCACCGGGTCCGCCATGTCGTTACCCCCATCCGGATTGCACTGGCGCGGAATGCGCCCGGCAGCAGCGATAGCAGCGCGCCCGGACCGCGCCAAGCGGCAGTAGCGGCAGGTCGGATTTTCGCTCAGAGGGGCTGGAAACATGGGGGCGGTTGCGGATAATACCCTGTCACAGGCAACGACGACTTCCCGGTCCGCAGCTCACTGTCGGAACCGAAACAGAAGGAGGCACCGGCAGATGTTTCGAAGACTCGCATTGTGCGCCGCGCTGATCGCGACCACCCTGGCGGCCCCGATCTCCGCGCAGGAGAACGAAAGCGTCGCCGCGTTCCGAGACTGGAGCGTCTTCAACCCGTCCAACCCGCGCGAGTGTTATATCGTGACGCCCCCCACTGCGTCGGAGGCCCG
>JBFHFG010000473.1:0-3285 GCA_041583815.1 Halovulum sp. | reverse complement strand
GTGTAGTTGTGGGTGAGGGCGAAGACGACGGGCGACTTGTCCACCAGTTCAGCCAGTTGTTCGGCCTGGGCCAGGTCGAATGTCATGGGCTTGTCGCAGATCACGTTGAAGCCCGCTTCGACGGCCGCTTTGGCGATGTCGAAATGGGTGTGGTTGGGGGTCGCCACGGTCACGAGGTCAACGCGGTCGGGGCGGTTCCTTTCGCCCTCGAGCATCTCGCGCCAGTCGCCATAGGCGCGGTCGGCGGCGATGCCCAGCTTCTGCGCATAGGCGCGCCCGGCGTCGGGGTTCGCATCCAGCGCCCCGGCAGCCATGTCGTACAGCCCGTCGATGCGCGCGCCCAGGCGGTGCGCGGGGCCGATCTGACTGCCCTCGCCCCCGCCGATCAGTCCCCAGTTCAGTCGTTCCATGTCAGTCCTCAGAAGCCGATGCTGCGCAGGTATTCGCGGTTCTGCCGCGCGTCGTCGATGGGCGATGCCGCGATGCGCGGATCGCAGTCCTGTTCCACCGTGCACCAGCCGTCATAGCCGATGCGGCCCAGTAGGTCGCGCACCGCGGCGAAGTCGATCTCGCCATCGGCCAGCTTGCAGAAGATGCCTTCGCCGCAGGCGTCGTAGAAGCCGGTGCGGTTTTCGATCGCCTTCGCCTTCACTGCCGCGTCGGTGGTCTTGAAATGGACATAGGCCAGCCGGTCCTTGTGCCGCTCGATGAAGGCCAGCGGGTCGAACCCGGCATAGGTGCAGTGCCCGGTGTCGACGCAGAGCTTCAGGATCGAAGGGTCGATTTCGGCCAGCATCTTCTCGACCTCGGGCAGGAAATCGATGAAGCCGCCCGCGTGGGGGTGCAGGCTGGTGATCAGGCCGTATTCCTCGGTGCCGAGACGGGCGATGGTGCGGACACGCTCGACAAAGCCGGTCCATTCCTCGGCGCTCATCTGCTCGGCCTCGTCCGGGCGCCCGGCGGTGGCGGCACGGCGGGGCGAGATCGAATCGATCAGCACCAGATGCCGTGCGCCATGGGCCTTCAGCGCCTCGCAGGTGCGGCGGGCGGCATCCTGCAGTTCGTCCCATGCATCGGGGTCGTGGAACGGACGGAAGACGACGCCGCCGATCAGGGTCAGCCCGTGTTCGGCCAGGGCCGGGCCCAGCACGTTGGGGTCCTCGGGCATGTAGCCGACGGGGCCCAGTTCAATCCCCGTGTAGCCCGCCTGCGCGCATTCGGACAGCACCGTCCGCCAGTCCGGGTTGCGGTCGTCATTCGCGAATTCCACGCCCCAGGAGCAGGGCGCGTTGCCGATTTCGAGTGCCATTGGTTTCCTCCCAGGCGGTTGGGTCGCATTCTTTGTTGCAACCGGTTGCACAAATGCCTAGCCTGCATCCCGAGGTCGGGTCAAATGCAAAAATGAACCCGGCGCAATTCTTGCCTATGGGAGGGCAGTGATGACGGCAACCGGCACCATCCGGCTGACCACCGCGCAGGCCATCGTGCGCTTTCTGGACAACCAGTTCATCGAGACCGATAGCGGCCCGGAACGGATCTTCGCGGGCGGCTTCGGGATCTTCGGCCACGGCAACGTAACCTGCCTGGGCGAGGCGCTTTACGCGGCGCGCGAGACGCTGCCGCTGTATCGCGGCCAGAACGAACAGAGCATGGGTTTCGCCGCCGCCGCCTACGCCAAGGCCAAGCTGCGACGCCGGATCATGTTCTGCACCGCATCCGCCGGGCCGGGCACGACGAACATGGTGACCTCGGCCGCGCTGGCTCATACCAACCGACTGCCGGTGCTGTTCCTGTGCGGCGACACGTTCCAGACCCGCCTGCCCGACCCGGTGCTTCAGCAGGTCGAGCATTTCGGCAATCCCACGCTGGGCGTGAACGACGCGTTCCGATCCGTCACGCGGTACTGGGACCGGATCGGGCACCCGCAGCAGATCGTGACCAGCCTGCCGGCGGCGCTGGCGGTGATGCTGGACCCCGCGGATTGCGGGCCCGCATTCATCGGCCTGCCGCAGGATGTGCAGGGCTGGGCGTGGGACTACCCCGAGGCATTCTTCGCGCCGCGCGTGCACCGCATCCGCCGCCCTGCCCCGGACCCGGCCGAGGTGGCGGACGCTGCGCAGTTGTTGGCGCAGGCCGAACGCCCGGTGATCATCGCGGGTGGCGGCGTGCAATACTCCGGCGCCGTCGAGGAGCTGACCTGTTTTGCCGAGGCGCACAACATTCCCGTGATCGAGACCATCGCGGGTCGTGCGAACCTGACCGCCGAGCATCCGCTGAACATCGGGCCGATCGGTTCCACCGGGTCGGACAGCGCCAATACCGTGGCCGGTCAGGCCGACGTGGTGCTGGCCGTGGGCACGCGGTTGCAGGACTTCACCACCGGGTCGTGGACCGTCTTCGACAAGTCTGCCCGGCTGATCGGGCTGAACGCGGCGCGGCACGATGCGGGCAAGCACATGTCGCTGCCGCTGGTCTGCGACGCGCGCACCGGGCTTGAGGCGCTGGGGGCGGCGCTGGACGGCTATCGTGCGCCCGAGGCGTGGACCGACGGTGCGAAGAAGGAACGCAGTGACTGGGATGCCTATGTCGCGGAAAACACCCGCGCCGGGAACGGGCCGAACAGCTATGCTCAGGCCATCGGTGCCGTGAACGCGTTGTGCCATCCGCGCGATCGTGTCGTTGCGGCGGCGGGCGGCCTGCCGGCCGAGATTGCCGCCAACTGGCGGACGCTGTCGCCCGGGACGGTGGACGTGGAGTTCGGCTTCTCCTGCATGGGCTACGAGATCGCCGGCGGCTGGGGCGCACGGATCGCGCAGATGGAGGACGAGCCGGAGCGCGACACCATCGTGTTCGTCGGAGACGGCTCTTACCTGCTGCTGAACAGCGACATCTATTCCGCCGTGCTGACCGGCAGGAAGATGATCCTGCTGGTACTGGACAACGGCGGCTTCGCGGTCATCAACAAGCTGCAGAACAACACCGGCAACGCCAGTTTCAACAACCTGTTCGCGGACACGCCGACGGTGACCAACCCGGTCGAGGTGGATTTCGCCGCCCATGCCCGCGCGATGGGCGCAGAGGCGGTGACGGTGGACACGCCCGCCGCGCTGGCCGAGGCGTTCACCGCCGCCAAGGCCTCGGACAGGACGCAGGTGATCGTCATGAAGGTGGACGCCTACGACGGCTGGACCAAGCAGGGTCATGCCTGGTGGGAGGTGGGCACCCCCGAAGTCAGCGACAGCCCCGCCGTGCGTGAAGCCCACGCGCAGCAGGAAGCCGGGCGCG
>JBFHFG010000472.1:0-3286 GCA_041583815.1 Halovulum sp. | reverse complement strand
CGCGTCGCCGCCCTGATATTGGGGGCGAGCCTGCTCGCCACCGGTGTGGCCGCGCAGGACATCCAGCAGGTCCCGCGCGAGGAAACGCTGGTGATCGCCGGTCCCTCGGACGGGCAGACGACGTTCAACTCGCCCGAGAACGCGAACCCCTACATCCTGCTGGCGGACATCCGCACCGGCATCAAGTCGATGTACGAGCCGCTGTTCTACTACAACGTGTTCGAGGACAAGCTGATCCCCTGGCTCGCCACCGGGTTCGAGTTCAACGAGGATTTCACCGAAGTCACCGTCAATCTGCGCGATGGCGTCAAATGGTCAGACGGCGAAGCATTCACCGCGGACGACCTCGTCTTCACCTCGCAACTGATGGAGGACAGCGCGGCTGGCACCGGCGAGCTGTGGAACAGCCAGGAATTCGCGCAGGCCACCGCCTCGGTCGAGAAAGTGGACGACCTGACCGTCAAGTTCGTGCTCGAGCAGCCGATGCCGCGCTATGCCAAGAAGTTCCTGGTGAACTATTTCGGCAACGGCATGTTCTGGCTGCCCGAGCACATCTGGTCCACCGTCGAGAACCCGGCCGAGTACAAGTTCTACGCCCCGGCAAACGGCCTGCCCGTCACCACCAGCCCGTGGGAACTGAAACTGTCCTCGCCGACGCAGATCTTCATGGACCGGCGCGACGACTGGTGGGCCGCCGAGACCGGCTTTCACGAGCTGCCCGCGATGAAGCGCATCGTCGGCATTCCGTTCGTGAACACCGACCGCGGCGCGCAGCTGATGGTGACCAACCAGGCCGACATCACCATGGGCTATCCCACGGCGGCACTGGTGCAGAACATCATGAAGCAGAACCCGAAGGTCACGACCTTCTCGGGTGATCAGAACCCCTATGGAAGCCTTGACTGGTGGGTCTCGTCGATCTGGTTCAACCACATGAGCGAGAACCTTCCCGAGCCGGACGTGCGCCGCGCCATCGGCCTGGCCGTGGATCGCGACATGCTGATCCAGGTGGCGTATTCCGGCGCATCGGAAGCCTCGCGTCACCCCTTCCCTGCCTTCTCGCCGCTGGATCCCTACATCGAGGTTGCGAACAGCGTCGCCGACAAACATAACGCCGCCGTCTTCGACCTGGAGGAAAGCGCGCGTCTGATGCAGCAGGCCGGCTACGAAAAGGACGGCGACGGCTTCTGGGCCAAGGACGGTGAGCGTCTGCAATACGAGGTCGAGGTGATCCCGGCCATGCGGTCGGTCGGTCCGGTGATCGTGCAGCTTCTGCGCAAGGCAGGCTTCGATTTTGCCTTCGTCTCGTCGCCGGAAACGCCGGGCAAGATGTTCTCGGGGAACTACGACATCGGCGTTTTCGGCCACAACGGCACCATCGACTCGCCGCTCGAGACCATGCGGATGTACCACTGCGACAACGCCTTCCCGCTGGACAGCGGCATTACCAGCCGAGCCATCTCGCGCTGGTGTGACGAGGAATATTCGTCGCTTGTCGACCAGTTCGGCACCTATGCCGACGGCGACCCCGAGGCGATGCCGATCTTCGAGAAGGCGATGGACATCTGGTACGATCAGGCCGTCGAGATTCCGCTGAGCCAGTGGTACCATCGGATCCCGATGAACGAGACCTACTGGACCAACTATCCCAGCGAGGACAATCCGTACCTGCAGCCCGCGTTCTGGTACTTCACCGGGCAGGCCGGCTACCTGTACCTGCAGCTTGAGCCAGCCAACGAAGGCTGACGCGAGAGGGGGCCGCGTCTCCTCCTGCGCGGCCCCCGTACCTTCGATGCTCCCCCTTCGATGCCCGCCCTTTCGACCAAAGGACCCAGCGCATGAATCCGGCCCTGATCGCGAAACGGCTGCTGTTGACGGTTTTCGTCTTCCTCGGCGCTGCGACGCTCAACTTCTTCCTGCCTCGCCTGACAGGCAACGATCCGATTTCTGAACGGCTGGCGCAACTTGGCGACTCGGGCGGCGGCATGAGCGCTGCTGCGCTGACGCAGCTGCGCGAAAGCTACAACGCCCGCTTCGGCCTCGATCTGCCGGTGTGGGAGCAGTACCTTAATTACATGTGGGACATGGTGCGGCTCGATTTCGGCTACTCCATCGCCTACTTCCCGACCCGCGTGTGGGACCTGATCGCACAGGCATTGCCCTGGACCATCGGTCTGATGGTGACCTCGACGCTGATCGCTTTCGTGCTAGGCTCGACTCTGGGCGCGCTGGCGGTCTGGAAGCGTGGCGCGATCACCGGAACGCTGATGCCGGTGATGATGGTCTTCGCCGCGGTGCCCTTCTACCTGGTGGGCCTGCTGCTGATCTATATCCTCGCGTTCCAGGCGCAGTGGTTCCCGATCGGTGGCGGCTTTGACTCGCTGCGAATCGCGGGCTGGAACTGGGATTTCGCGAAAGACGTGCTGTACCACGCCTTTCTGCCTGCCATGTCCATCGTGCTGAGTTCCATCGGGATCTGGGCGCTGGCGATGCGCAGCATGATGGTGACCGTGCAGGGCGAGGACTACATGACCTTCGCCCGCGCGCGCGGCGTCTCGGACCGACGGATGTTCTATTCCTACGGCGTGCGCAACGCGATCCTGCCGCAGATCACCACGCTGGGCCTTGCCCTTGGACAGGTCGTGACCGGCGCCGTGCTGGTCGAGATCGTGTTCTCCTACCCCGGTCTTGGCAACCTGCTGCTGCAGGCGGTCCGCGGGGGCGACTATTTCACCATCTACGGCATCGTCATCATCCTGGTCCTGACCATCAGCCTTGTGACGCTGGTTCTTGACCTGATCTACCCGCTGCTCGACCCGCGGGTGCGCCGATGACCCCTGCCGCTTCGGAGAGTTCCATGACCGACACCACCGCCCCGGCGGACGACGCCGGCCACGTCGTCGCGCTTGGCCAGACCGCCAGCCACGAGGAAGGCGCGCTGAGCCGGACGCTGCGTTACTTCCACCGCAACCCTACGCTGCCGATCGGCCTTGCCCTGCTGGGCGCGCTGCTGATTTTCACCTTCGGCGGCCGGCTGGTCTGGCCGGTGAGCATGGCCGATCCACTGTCGGGCTTTCCATCGATGCCGCCCGGCGGGGACCATCCGCTGGGAACCGACACCCAGGGCCGCGACATCCTTTCCGTGACCATCGCGGGCACCTGGCTGACGATGCGCACCGGATTGCTGGCTGCGGCGCTGGGCACCGCCATCGGCGGCGGTCTGGGCTTTGTCGCCGGCTACTTCGGGGGCTGGATCGACAATATCATCAACTGGACCGTGGACGTG
>JBFHFG010000471.1:0-3292 GCA_041583815.1 Halovulum sp. | reverse complement strand
CTCGGCGATCCCGATGGACCAGGTGTGCGAACCCTACATCCGCCGCCGCGCGGTGCGTCACCTGGAAAAGAAACGCGTGGTGATCTTTGCCGCCGGCACCGGGAACCCGTTCTTCACCACCGACACCGCCGCGACGCTGCGTGCGTCCGAGATGCGCTGCAAGGCGATCTTCAAGGGCACGCAGGTCGACGGGGTCTACGATTCGGACCCCAAGCTGAACCCCGACGCCAAGTTCTACGAGCGTGTCAGCTATGACGAAGTTCTGGCCAAGAACCTGCGGGTCATGGATGCTGCGGCCATCGCGCTGGCGCGCGAGAACCGGTTGCCGATCATCGTGTTCTCGCTGAACGCGCCGGACGGTCTGGCCGGTGTGGTGCAGGGCCGGGGCAAGTATACGGTCGTCGGGCCGAAAGAGCCCGAGGCGCTGGGCACCGCCGCAGCGAGTGCCTGAAGGAGCAGGAAACATGAGTGACAACGACACCGAAATCGATCTCGACGCGCTGGAAAAGCGCATGGACGGGGCGCTGGCCTCGCTGAAGCACGAGTTCGCCTCGCTGCGCACGGGCCGCGCCTCGGCCTCGATGCTGGACCCGGTTCAGGTGGATGCCTACGGCTCGTCGATGCCGTTGAACCAGGTCGCGACGATCAACGTTCCCGAGCCGCGGATGGTCACGGTGAACGTCTGGGACAAGTCGATGGTGAACGCCGTCGACAAGGCAATCCGCAACTCGGGGCTGGGTATCAACCCGGTAATGGACGGCACCACGTTGCGCCTGCCGATTCCCGAGCTGAACGAGGAACGCCGCCGTGAACTTGCCAAACTTGCCGGTCAGTATGCCGAACAGGCCCGCGTCGCCGTGCGCAACGTGCGCCGCGATGGCATGGATCAGCTGAAGAAGCTGAAGGGCGAGATTGGCGAGGACGAAGTGAAGCTTTACGAAGACGAGATCCAACAGCTGACGGACGCCGGCATCAAGAAGATCGATGCCGCGCTCGAGTCCAAGCAGGAAGAGATCATGCAGGTCTGACCTGCTTGATCCGCACCATGCCCAACACCCGAGCCTTGCACCGCCGCCAGCAGCCCCGGCACGTTGCCATCATCATGGACGGCAACGGCCGCTGGGCCTTGCGCCGTGGCATGCCCCGTCTTGCGGGGCACGCCCGCGGGGTGGAGCGGTTGCGCGGTATCCTGAAAGCGTGTCCCGACCTGGGTATCACGCACCTGACGCTCTATGCCTTCTCGACCGAGAACTGGCAGCGCTCGTCGGAAGAGGTGTCCGGGCTGATGCGGCTGTTCCGGCGCTATATTCGCAAGGAAAGCGCCAAGCTGATTGAATCCAGTGTGCGGGTACGGTTCATCGGCAACCGCCACCGGCTGGACCAGGACCTGCAGGACCTGATGGGCTGGCTCGAGAATGAAACCTCGGGTTTTACCGAGCTGAACGTCACCGTCGCCATCGACTATGGCGGCCGGGACGAGATCACCCGTGCCGCACGCCGCGCCGCCGATGCGGTGGCGCGTGGCGAACTGACCGCCGAACAGGTGGACGAGACGGCGCTGGACGGGTTCATGGACACCGCCGGTCTGCCCGACCCGGACCTCGTGCTGCGCACCTCTGGCGAAGTGCGCGTCTCGAATTTCCTGCTGTGGCAGGCCGCCTATGCGGAATACGAGTTCCTGGACGTGTGCTGGCCCGATTTCACCCCGGAAATGCTTGCCGGTTGCGTCGAGCGCTATGGCCAGCGCGACCGCCGTTTCGGCGCCGTCGCTGAATGACCGGCGGACCAGAGGAAAGAACGGACAATCGCGGATCGGACAGCGCGGCAGGCCCCGGTTCGGTGCCGCCGCGCCCGATCCGGGCCTATCCGGACCTTGGCGTGCGGTTGGCCTCGGCCATCGTGCTCGTGACCATTGCGCTGGTCGATTTCTGGCAGGGCGGGGTCTGGGTCACCGGGCTGGTGACGCTGGGCACCTGCCTGATGATCTGGGAACTGCGCCGGATGCTGACGCCGACGCTCAGCCTGCGAGACCCGGCGATGTGGTGCGCGATCCTTGCGGGCGGCGCCAGCATCGTCGCGACGGGCTTCCACAGCCTGTGGGCGGGGCTGTTGCTGCTGCCTGCCGGGGTGATTCCGGTGCTTCTGGTGCGGCGCGGGCAGACCATCTGGATGGCGGCGGGCATCGTCTACATCTCGGTCGGCATGGCGCTTCTGGTCGAGATGCGGCGCCATCCCGAATTCGGCTTTCCCCTTGTCCTTTGGCTGGTTTCGGTCGTGATCGCCGCCGATGCGGGCGCGTATTTCGCTGGTCGGCTGATCGGCGGGCCGAAGCTTTGGCCGGCGGTCAGCCCGAACAAGACCTGGGCGGGGGCGATTGGCGGGCTGTTGTTGGCGCTGGTTGTCGGCGCCGGGTTCTATTTCGCGGGGCACGTGGCCTTGCCCTGGCTGGTCGCCTTGTCCTTGGTGCTGGCGGTGTCCAGCCAGGCGGGGGATCTGCTGGAAAGCTGGCTGAAGCGGCGCTTCGGGGTCAAGGACGCGAGCAGCATCATTCCGGGCCACGGCGGTCTGCTGGACCGGTTCGACGGGCTTCTGGGGGCGTTGTGGGCCTATGCGATCCTGACGCTGATCGGCCTGGCTGCCTGACCGACATGCAGCGCAGCATTTCGATCTTCGGCAGTACGGGCTCGATCGGGCAGAATACCATCGACCTGCTGCACCGGCAGGGCGGGGCCGAGGCGTTCGACGTGGTCGCGCTGACCGGCGCGGGGAATATCGCGCTGCTGGCGGATCAGGCCCGCAGCTTGCGCGCAGGCTTGGCCGTCACCGCCGATCCGGAGCGCGGTGCAGAACTGGCAGATGCGCTGGCCGGCACCGGGATCGAGACCGCCGCCGGACCCGAGGCGCTGCTGGACGCCGCCCGCAGGCCCGCCGACTGGACCATGTCCGCAATCGTCGGTGCTGCCGGACTGGCCCCCGGGCTGGAGGCCGCCCGTCATGGCGGCGTGCTTGCGCTGGCAAACAAGGAAAGCCTGGTCTGCGCCGGTCAACTGCTTCTGGATGCTTGCGCCGCGCATGGCACCACCCTGATCCCCGTAGACAGCGAACACAGCGCCATCTTCCAGGCGCTGCGGGGCGAGGACCGAAGCCAGCTCGAACGGCTGTTGCTGACCGCCTCGGGCGGACCGTTCCGCGACCGCACGCTGGCGCAGATGGCCGACGTGACGCCCGACGAGGCGAAGGCGCATCCGAACTGGGACATGGGGCTGCGGATCTCGATCGACAGCGCGACAAT
>JBFHFG010000470.1:0-3299 GCA_041583815.1 Halovulum sp. | reverse complement strand
CGCGCTGGCGCTGGGCGGCTGCGCGGCGCTGGGCCTTGGCCTGTGGCTGGGCGCGCGCCAGGCCGGGGGCGCGACCGACGGCTACGTGATCGCCGGGGTCGTCGGCGGCCTGGGCATCCTGGGCCTTTCCGCCTGGATCGGGCTGCTGTTCGACGAACATGTTGCCCGCCCGATCCTCGGCCTGACCCGCGACCTGTCCACCCGCGCGCGCATCGACGTGCGCGAGGCCGATATAGACGAGGCCCCGGCGCGCTATCTCGGGGCGCTGGCCCCGGCGGCCAGCGCGATCAACGCCGCCCTGGTCGAGGCCCGCGTCGCGCAGGAACAGGCCGTGGCCGAACAGACCCGCCGCCTGCAACGCGAAAAGGTGATGTTCGAGGCGCTGGTCCGCGACCTGGCCGAAGGCGTGATCGTGGCGACGCCGGAACACCGGGTCATGCTCTATAACCGGGCGGCGCAGACGCTGCTGGGCGGGCTGGGCCTGGACCGGCCGCTGCACAACGTGCTGCGCCCCGAACCGGTGCAGCAGGCGCTGGCGCGGCTGGCCGCCCGCCACGCGCGCGGCGGCACCGGGGCCGAACCGTTCCTCGCCACCAGCCACGATGGCGAACGGATGCTGCACGGCCAGGTCAGCCGGATCGACATGCCGCCCGCTGGCTATGTGCTGATCCTGCGTGACACGACCGAGGAACTTTCCGTCCGGGGCGAACGGGACCACCTGTTCCAGGCCCTGCTGGAAAAGGTCCGGCGCCCTGTTGCGGCGGTGGGCGCGGCGCTCGACGCGCTCGAGGCAGCGCCGGACATGGACGCGGCGACGCGCGCGCGTTTCACCGCCGGGCAACAGCAGGAACTGGGCACGCTCTATGCGTGCCTGCACGAGCTTGAGGATCGTTATGCCGCATTGGCCCGGCGGCGCTGGCCGATGTCGAAGGTCTCGGTGCGCGACATGATCGACGGTCTGAAGGGGCGGGCCGTCGTCGCGCTGGAGGGCGGCGCGGACGAAGTCTTTGTCCGCTGCGACGCCTTCGCGGTGATCGAGATGCTGTCGAACGTTCTGGCAGGCATGGCCCAGACCCCCGACCGCGACGCGTTCGCCGTCGGGGCGCAGGTCCGTGGGGCCGAGGTCTGGCTGACCATCGCCTGGCGCGGTCCGGCCGTCCCCGATGGCGACTTGCAGGCGTGGCTGGCGCAGCCGCTGTCGCCCAGCTACGGCAGCTACACCGGGCGCGACACGCTGGCCGCCCACGGCACCGAGGCATGGGTGGAAAGCCAAGACGGCGGGCACATGCTGGTGCTGCCGCTCGAGGCCGCCGAGGCCCCGGTCGCCGATGCCTCGGAATCGCGGCCGGATTTCTACGATTTCGACCTGCCTACCGCCGCCGACGCGGGCGAGATGGCCGACCGCAAGCTGTCGGACCTGTCCTTCGTGGTCTTCGACACTGAAACCACCGGGCTGGAGCCGGGCAGCGGCGACCGCATCGTGCAGATCGCCGGTGTGCGCATCGTCAATGGCCGCCTGTTGCGGGGTGAGCATTTCGACACGCTGGTCGATCCGGGCCGCCCGATCCCCGCAGCCTCGACCGCCGTTCATCGGATCACCGATGCGATGGTTGCGGGTGCGCCGGACATCGCCGCCGCCGGGCGCGCGTTTCACGACTTCTGCGCAGGCGCGGTGCTGGTTGCGCACAATGCGCCTTTCGACATGGCGTTCCTGAAGGCCGCCGAGCCTGCCATGGGCACCCGGTTCGACAACCCGGTGCTGTGCACCGTCCTGCTGTCGTCCGTGCTGTTCGACGAAAGCGCCGAGCACAGCCTCGACGCGCTGGCTGCCCGTTTCGGGATCGAGATCCCCGAAGCGCGCCGTCACACCGCGATGGGCGACGCCGTCGCCACCGGCGAGGTCTTCTGCCACATTATCGAACTGCTGCGGAACGAGGGGATCGAGACGCTGCAACAGGCGATCGACGCCAGCCAGCGCCAGACCCGGATCCGCAAGCGTCAGGACTATTGATCCTGCCGCTTTGGCGAGGCGTCCGAGGCCGCGTGGTGCGGGGCTCCG
Source organism: Halovulum sp. (assembly GCA_041583815.1). GTDB lineage: Bacteria > Pseudomonadota > Alphaproteobacteria > Rhodobacterales > Rhodobacteraceae > Halovulum. The sequence continues at coordinate 1,240 of JBFHFG010000470.1, read as the reverse complement.
GCCCGATTTCGGGGGGAAGATAGAGCCGCGCGGGCGCGTTAACACTTTATCAGGATTCAGTCTCTCCTTTATATCAATGGTTTAAGGGGGTTTTCACTATGAAAAGCTCAGATTTTCGTGCTTTTCACGGTGAAACCCCGGCGAACCCGGCTGCTGTCGCAAAACCGTAATCGCCACCTGTTAGCGGACGTGCGATCCGACCCCAGCGGTCACCCAAACAGGAGACGAGAGATGTTCCGCCCCCTCGCGATGACGGCCCTTGCCCTCACCCTTTCGACCGCGGCCGCCGCTCAGGACGTCTCGGGCAAGCTGGTGCTCTATACCTCGCAGCCCAATGCCGACGCCCAGCAGACCGTCGACGCTTTCACTGCGAAATACCCCGAGGTCGAGGTCGAGTGGTTCCGTGACGGCACCACCAAGGTCATGGCCAAGCTGCGCGCCGAGTTCGCCGCCGAGGCCCCGCAGGCCGACGTGCTTCTGATCGCCGACATGGTGACAATGGAAGGGCTGGAGGCCGAGGGCCGCCTGATGGCCTATCCCGACGCCGACACCAGCGCCTACGATCCCGCGATCATGGATCCCGAGGGCTACTATTTCTCGACCAAGCTGATCACGACCGGCATCGTCTACAACACCGCTGCCCAGATGGTCCCGACCTCGTACAAGGACCTGCTGAAGCCCGAAGCGAACGGCCAGATCGCCATGCCCTCGCCTCTGACCTCGGGTGCTGCGACGATCCACATGGCGGCACTGACCGCGCATCCCGACCTGGGGTGGGACCTGTACCAGGGCCTGGCCGATCAGGGTGCAAACCCGCAGGGCGGCAACGGCGGCACCTACAAGGCCGTCGCCGGCGGCGAGAAGTTGTACGGCTTCGTGGTCGACTATCTTCCGATCCGCAACGCACTTGACGGTGCCCCGGTGAAATTCGTCTTCCCCGAAGAGGGCGTATCGGCGGTGACCGAACCGGCGGCGATCCTGTCGACCGCGCAGAACCCGGCTGCGGCCAGGGCCTTCATCGACTTCCTGCTGTCGCCCGAGGGCCAGCAGCTTGCCTCGGCCCAGGGTTATCTGCCCGCGCATCCCGACGTGGCCGCACCCGAAGGATTTCCGTCGCGCGATGAAATCACGCTGATCGACTTCGACCCGGCTAAGGCGCTGGCCGACGACGTCGAGAACAAGGAACGGTTCCTCGACATCTTCGGTGGCTGAGACCGTCCTGAATAACCTGCGGCGGGGG
>JBFHFG010000469.1:0-3302 GCA_041583815.1 Halovulum sp. | reverse complement strand
GTTCAGCCGACGCCCGGACGAGCCGATCATGAAGGCCGCCGTGCTGGCGGCCTCGGGGCAGCAGGCCTATGCCCACATGGTCGACGAGATCCTGACCGAAGGTCTGGACGCCCCCGGCGGCAACCTGATCCTGTCGGGCGGCTGCGCGCTGAACTCGTCCTACAACGGTACGATCTGCGGGCGGCTGGGCTTCGACGACGTGTTCGTGCCCTCGGCCCCGGCGGACGACGGCAACGCCATCGGCGCGGCGCTGCTGGGCTGGATGCAGGACAATCCCGACGCACCGGTGCCCCGTGGCGACGGTTCACCCTTCCTTGGGGCGAAACCGGATCCGGCTGTGATCGCGAAACTGGCGGAAAAGGGCGGGTTCGCCCGCGTTACCGATCTGGGCGGGCAGGCTGCCGACGGGCTGGCCCAGCGGCTGGCCGACGGCAAGATCGTCGGCGTGATGCGGGGCCAGGCCGAATTCGGCCCCCGCGCGCTGGGTCACCGCTCGATCCTGGCAGACCCGCGACCGACCGGCATGAAGGACAAGATCAACGCCCAGGTGAAGGGCCGCGAGGCGTATCGCCCGTTCGCGCCGGTAATCCCGGCGGACCGGGTCGGCGACTGGTTCGACGGCGGGCAACGCAACTCTCCGTACATGTCGTTCACGCTGCCCTGGAAGACGCAGGTCCGCGACCGTGTCCCCGCCGTGGTGCACGAGGACGGCACCGGGCGGCTGCAGACCGTCAGCGCCGACACCAACCCGTGGATGACCGACCTGATCGCCGCGTTCGAGGCACGCACCGACGTGCCGGTTGTGCTGAACACCAGCTTCAACATCATGGGCAAGCCCATCGTCCATTCGGTCGAGGATGCGATTGCCGTGCTGATGACAACGGGGCTGGACGCGGTCCTACTGGACAATGTCCTGATCGAGGCCGGCTGACGCCGGACCACCCGCAAAAGCAAAGGCGGGGCGCTGGTGTGCGCCCCGCCTGAACGGTCTTTCCGAAGATCGGTATCAGTAGTCCTGGAAAGCCTCGGCCAGTTCGGCACGGGTCATCCCGGCGCTGTCGACGCCCAGGATCCGGGCCAGTTGCTCGTCGCCATCGGTGGTGCCGATGCTCTGCGTCGAGACCACCTCATTGCCGCCATTGCGCATCAACTGGCGCAGCAGAAGGTCGTCATCTCCGTCCATCGCGGCGCGGATCCGGATCATCTGTTCGTCGGTGTAGGCGCCCGGCTCGACGCCCACGCTGCGGGCCAACTGGACCGATGCGTCCGACGTGGTGCCGTAGCTCTGCGTCGAGACGACAGCGGTGTCGTGGTTGCGCAGCAACTGCCGCACGCGCTGATCATCGTTGGCATCCTTCGCGGCGCGAAGTTCGACCAGCTCTGCAACGGTGAAAACACCGGGCTCGACGCCCACACTGCGGGCAAGCTGGTCCGACGCGAACGCGCTGGTACCGATCAGCAGGGCTGCAGCGGTGGTGACAAGTACTTTCATGACAATCGTCCTTTCGTGTCTGAACTCGAACGGCACACACAGCGCCGACGTGTCGTGACGCCAGCGTCGCAGATAGCTTGGGTGCAAGCTTGAAGCCGCGTGCCTATTATTTGAACGGGGCACCCGGCACACTCCGTCTCTCGATAACGTTTATGTGTGAAAGGTGTGTTTTTCCGGAATAGAATCGTTTATAAACCACCCATACCCACCCGGAGGACCTGATATCCGCACGACATCGCTGCCGCGCACGGGATACCTGTATGCCCGCCGAATCGCCGCCCTGGGCCTGTTTGCCCTTTGTTTCACCCTGACGATCGCGTCCCATACCCCCGCACACGCACAAAGCGCGCGGCCGATGCTGTCGACAAGCACGGACCTGCGGGCAGGCAGAACGGGGGATCTGGCCAGCACCTATCGCGCGCTCGAGGCGCAACTGGTCGCAAGCGGCGGTCTGCGCACGAACCCGTCCGCCCCCGGCGTGACCTGGGACAGCAGCACGCTGGCGCGCAATTTCGTCCGGATCGCGATGTACAGCGAGTACGGTTCGGGTCTGTCGGGCAGCAGCAAGCGCGGCGTCCTGCGCCGCTGGGTGCAGCCGGTGAACATGCAACTCATCTTCGGCCAGTCGGTGCCGCAGGCCCAACGCAGCCGCGATACACGGGAAATCGGCGCCTATGCCCGGCAACTGTCGCGCGCCACCGGGCACCCGGTCAGCATTGGCGGCGCGCCGAACATGCATATCCTTGTGGTATCCGACGCCGAACGCCGCGCGCTCGGCCCACTGCTGAAGCGGATCGCACCCGACCTGGGCCGCCCGGCACGTCGCGCGATAATGAAGGCGGGCCCGCAGATCCTGTGCATGGTGATCGCCCAGCCGCACCGCCGCGCCGACCTTGGCTATCGCAACGCGATCGTGCTGATCCGCGCCGAGCATCCGCCCCGCATGCGCAGTTCCTGCATCCAGGAGGAACTTGCCCAGGCGATGGGCCTGCCCAATGACGCACGGCAGGCGCGCCCCTCGATCTTCAACGACAACGAGGAGTTCGGCGTCCTGACCCATCACGACCAGGCGCTGCTGCGCATGCTTTACGATCCCCGGCTGAAACCGGGGATGTCGGTGCCGCAGGTCACGGCCGCCCTGCCCGAGGTCACCCGCCGGGCGCTGGCCCGCTGATTGCGGGCGGGGTGGCCACCTGCTGCCGCCATGCACGCGGTGGCAGCCCGTACCGCGCCTTGAACGCCCGCGACAGGTGCGCCTGATCGGCAAAGCCGCAATCGGCCGCGATCATCTTCAGACTGGTGGAACTGTCCTGCATCCGCCGCCGCGCCTCGCGCAGGCGGGCGTGCAGCACATATTGACCGGGCGTCGCGCCCAGCCCCTGCCGCAAGGCGCGCGCCAGTTGCGACACGCTGGTGCCGGTAACCCGTGCAAGGTCCTGCCGCAGGATGCGTTCCGTCATGTGCTCTTCGAGGTAGCGGTCCAACCGCGCCAGTTGCGCCTCGCTCAGCCCGCCCGAGGCCGGTCGACGGTCCATCGTCGGCAGGCCGTGATTGCGCGCCAACACGACCATGAAGACGCTCGCCAAGGCCTCCAGGATCACCTCGGCCCCCACCGGGTCGGCGGCCATCACTTGCGCCATCTTGCAGGCGATCGCGCACAGTTCCGCGTCATCCAGTATGGCCCGATCCGTCAGCGCACCGGCAGGCAGGCTCAGGTGCATCCGGCCCTCGACAAAATCCGAAAGCACCTGCGGCTCGATCCACAGGAGCAGCACGCGCACCGGGTGCGGCACACTCCAGCGCAGGCCGG
>JBFHFG010000468.1:0-3305 GCA_041583815.1 Halovulum sp. | reverse complement strand
GGATCCCCGCCGAGGGACCGGCGATGGTGGTCTGCAACCACCCCACCGGAATCGCCGACGGGATCATCCTGTGGTCGGTACTACGCCAGCGGCCCGTTCGGACAGGCTCCTATCCGTTCGGATAGGTTTTTGGGGCGGATCGGGCCTCGAAAATTGCCCCGAAATCCCCGTTAACGAAGTTTTTAGAAACAGTTCTCCTTAAGTTTCATATACTTAAGGGGGTTTTCACTAAGATAACGCGGATTTGCATGGTGCTCTTTCACGGGGCAAGGCAGCGGATGCCGCCGCGCCGGGCTCAGCGGCTCAGCGCGGTGATCTGGCGTTTCACCCAGCTCGGGCGGGCGCTGGGGATCAGCACCGAATAATCGCCCTCGTCCACCGCCGCGCGCATCGTGGCGCGGTACAGTTCCTGGGTGGCGGCGGCGCTGTCGCGCGACAGTTGCGCCCCGTCCATCACCCGGCCCGCGCGCAGGCGGAAGCTGTGGTCGCCCTTGTTGATGACCTCGTGGAACAGCGTGACATCGCGCAATGTCGGGTGGATCGCGTCGAACAGATAGAACAGGACCGAGTTGCGCGCCGTGACATGGATGGGCACCACCGGCAGTTCGTACTTGCGGGCGAGCATCGCCGCCGAGGGCATCCACGGCCGTTCGTACAGTTTCAGCCCGCGCCGCTTGGCCAGCCGCCCCGACGGGAAAAGAACCGCCATCCGGCCCTGCTTGAACGCCTGCGCGGCATAGGTCAGCGTCTCGCGGTTGGACCCGTGGCTACGCTTTTCAGGACGCCATTCCACCGGTGCGATTATGTCGGTCAGCTGCGGCATGACCCGGATCGCGTCACGGTTGGCAAAGAAGAACAGGTCCGGCCGCCGCTGGCGCAGAACCGACCACAGGATGATCCCGTCGGCGATTCCGGTGGGGTGGTTGCAGACCACCATCGCCGGTCCCTCGGCGGGGATCCGGTCCAGCCCCGACACCTCGACGTTCTGGGCGATCATCGCCGACAGCGCGTCCATCAGTTCGGGGGCCGGCAGATGCTGCAACTGTTCACCGATGCTGACCGTCAGGTCATAGCCCAGCATCAGATGCAGCAGGCCCCGCACGGTGCGGATATGCGGACCCTTGCGGTACAGCCAGGGCGCACGCTCTTCGATAAGGGGGTCGACACGCTCTCTCATGGCCAATTCCCGCAAGTTGGACACGTCACACGGTATATGTACCAGGAACGTCGTTTGTCACCCCCGGGCACGCGACAGTATTTTAACAAACCCCGAGGCTTGCCAAAACCCCCGCGTCACCCTGCCCCCGGTCGCGGGCAGGAAAAGGCCGGTGCCCCGCTCAGCCGGTCTTTGCGCGGGCGCTGGGAACCATCGCGCCAACCGCCCCGAAGGCGAGGTCGCAGTAGATCTCCTCGATCCGATCAGGGGGCAGCCGTCCGCCGGCCCGGTACCAGGTGGTGATCCCGGTCAGCATCGCGATCAGCGCAAGGCTGGCGACCCGCGGGTCGGGCACCCGAAACACGCCCGCCGCCACGCCATCATGGAGGATATCCTCGACCACCTGCTCGTACAGGCGGCGCAGGCGTTCGACCCGCATGAAATTCTCGTCGCTGAGATTGCGCAGCTCCATGTACGAGATGAAAACCTTGTCGACCCGTACCAAATGGTGACGGATGTGGAACCGCACGAAGGTCTCCAGTCGGGCGGCGGGATCGGTGCTGTCGCACTGCGCCCCGGCCCAGGCGGTCAGCAATTCTTCCATGTGTTCGATCAACAGGTCGGCCAGCAGGCTTTGCTTGTCCGAGGTATAGAGGTAGAGTGCCCCCGCCTGAACGCCAACTTCCTGCGCGATCTGGCGCATCGAAACGGCAGCATAGCCATGTTCCGCGAACAAACGAAGCGCCGCGGCCCGTATCTCGCGTGCAGTGCGTTCTCCGCTGGATCCCGTGCGCCGTGCCATGACAATCACGTTACTGAACGTCCGTTCATTTGACAAGGCGCCCCGCGCAATGCCTTGCCGTCAAAAGGGGATTCAGCCGTTCACGTGCCCGTGAAGTCCCAAAAACTGTCACTTGGCCGAACACGCGGCTTGCCGCATGCTACGCTCCGGGCACGATGCCACATACCGGATTGAATGGAGTTCGCCGATGCAGACCAAACGGATCCTTCCCGCCGTCCTCGCTACCGTCGCCCTGCTGGGGTCGGCCAGCTACCTGTCCGCCGACAGCCATGATCCGGTCGAGCAGCGCGAAGCCGCGATGAAGACGGTGGGCAAGTCCACCAAGACCATCGGCGACATGCTGAAAGGCGAGACTGAACTGGACGCCGCCGCGGCCAATGCGGCCATGGCCGACATGCAGGCCGCCGTCGAGGGCCTTGCTGACCTGTTCCCGGAAGGCACCGCTGGCGCGGGCGAAAACGAGTTCGTCGCCGCCGAGGCGATCTGGACCGACAACGACGGCTTTACCGCTGCCGTGGCCAAGTTCCAGTCCGACATCGCCGCCGGGGTCGAGGCGAACCCGCAGTCCAAGGAAGAGATTGCCGCTGCCTTCGGTACGATCGCCCAGAACTGCAAATCCTGCCACGAGATCTATCGCGCCAAGAAGTAAGCCGGACTCATCATGCGCCGCGCGATAGCGGTACTGGCGGGGCTGGCGATGCTTGGCGCCGCCGGCTTCTGGTGGTTGACCCGTCCCGCACGGGTCAACGCCGCCGCCCTGCCCGCCCACCAGGCCGACCCCGAGGCAGGCAAGCTGATCTTCACCGCCGGTGGCTGCACCTCGTGCCATGCGGCGCCAGGCGCAGAGGGCGAGGACAAGCTGCTGCTGTCCGGCGGCCTGCGCATCGAAAGCGATTTCGGCACCTTCCTGGCGCCCAACATCTCGCCCCACCCGCTGGCAGGGATTGGCAACTGGACCGAAGCCCAGTTCGTCACCGCCATGCGCGAAGGCACCTCGCCTGACGGGCGGCATTACTACCCGGCATTTCCCTATACCAGTTACACGCGGATGGCGGATACCGACCTGCTGGACCTGTTCGCCTACCTGAAGACGCTGCCGCCGTCGGACGTGGCCAGCCAGCCGCATGAGCTGGGCTTTCCGTTCACGGTCAGCCGCGGCATCGGTCTGTGGAAGATGCTGTACCTGGACTCGTCGCCGGTGTTGGCCGAGGCCGATGACCCGTTGGTCGCGCGGGGCCGCTACCTGGTCGAGGGTCCGGCCCATTGCGGAGAGTGCCACACCCCGCGCAACGCCATCGGCGGCCTGCAATACGACGCCTGGCTGTCGGGCGGGCCGAACCCGGACGG
>JBFHFG010000467.1:0-3310 GCA_041583815.1 Halovulum sp. | reverse complement strand
GCTCTTCCATGGTCCAGTCCTTGACCAGATCCCAGGCCGCATCCAATGACGGCTGGCTGTACAGCAGCCCGACCCAGAAGGCCGGCAGGGCACACAGCCGCCGCCACGGACCGCCATCGGCGCCGCGCATCTCCATGAATTTCTTGATCCGCGCCTCGGGGAAGATCGTGGTCAGGTGGTCGGCCCAATCGCTCAGCGTCGGCTTTTCGCCGGGCAGTGCGGGCAGTTCGCCCTTCAGGAAATCGCGGAAGCTTTGCCCCAGCGCATCGATGTACTTGCCGTCGCGATAGACGAAATACATCGGCACATCGAGCGCGTAATCGACATAACGTTCGAACCCCATGCCGTCCTCGAAGACGAAGGGCAGCATGCCCGTGCGGTCCGGGTCCAGGTCCTGCCAGATCCGCCCGCGCCAGCTTTGCCAGCCGTTCGGCTTGCCCTCAAGGAACGGCGAGTTCGCGAACAGCGCCGTCGCCACCGGCTGCAAGGCCAGCGCGACACGGAATTTCTGCACCATGTCTGCTTCGGAACCGAAGTCCAGGTTCACCTGAACCGTGCAGGTCCGGTACATCATCTGCGTGCCCAGCGCGCCGACCTGCCCCATGTAGCGGGTCATCAGCTTGTAGCGCCCCTTGGGCATCATCGGCATCTGCTCGTGAGTCCAGATCGGTGCGGCGCCCAGGCCGATGAAGGCAGCGCCGATCTCGTCGCCGATCTCCTTCACCTCGCGGAGGTGCTGGTTCACCTCGTCGCAGGTCTCGTGGATCGTCTCCAGCGGCGCGCCCGACAGTTCAAGCTGCCCGCCCGGCTCAAGGCTGACGTTGGCGCCATCCTTCTGCAGGCCGATCAGCTTGCCGGCCTCTTCGACCGGGGTCCATCCAAAGCGGTCGCGCAGCCCCGAGAGCATCGCGTGGATCGAACAGGGGCCCTCGTAGGGCAGCGGCAAATGCTTTTCCAGGCAATAGCCGAACTTCTCGTGTTCGGTGCCGATGCGGAAATCGGCCTCGGGCTTGCAGCCCTCTTCCAGGTATCCCGCAAGCTGCGAGAAGTCCTCGATCGGTCCGCCGCCGGACTGGGGTATCGACATGCCTGCGGCCTCCCGCGATTGACGTAGACGTTTTGCCTAGTGCTTCCCGATGGACCGCGCAACCCGCGTTCCCGTGACCGGGCCCGGATCGGACCGTTTCCAGATCGTGAACGACCCGTCTGCATCCAACGCGGCGGTGGCCGCCTCCATCCTTAGCCCCGGCAGGGCGGCGAACAGATCAACCAGCCGATCGGCCCCGCGCGCACCCAGCGGCACATAGACCGGCGCGCCGTCGTCATGGTGCAGCACCCAGGACCGGTCGCCGTTGCGGTGATGGACGAGTTCCAGCTTCGAAAGCGCGCCCAGGTCGACGAACTGCCCGCCCTCGGGTGCGTAATAGCCGATCCGCGCCTCGGTGATGTCGACCACCCCCGCCGCCAGTTCCGCCGCGCGGAACCGCGCCCGGCGCAGCGCGGCGATCAACCCCAGCAGGCCGACTGCCAGCACGGCCGCCCCCGCCAGCGCCGCGAGCCACCCGCCCGAGGCTAGGCCACGCCAGCCCAGCCACAGGCCCAGCACGCCGACGGCGCCGAAAGCCAGCGGTTCAGCATTGCGTGCCAGCCTGTCGCGAACCTCGGGGCGGATCAGGCTCATTGGTCCCGGTCCAGCGGATGCCAGGGCAGGTCCCCGGCTTCGAGGTCGGCCGTGGAATCGGGCCGGTCGTCATATGGCGCGCGCAGCGGCTGGAAGGTCATGTCGCTCATGTCCCGGATTAAGGTCTCTCCGCGATATAAGCATCCGCCCTCGGTTCGGTAGTCCGCCAGCGGGTCCGGCGCCGTGTCGGCGCCGCCCAGTCGCGCCAAGTCCGCCGGGCGGAAGATTACCCGCCGACCGTCCGCATGCGCGTATCCCAGCGTGTTGTCGCCCGTGCGCGGCACCTCGAACACCTGCTCCAGCCCCTTGGCGCGGCGCAGCTTGTCACGCTTTTCCTGCGCGCCGTGGATCACGTAGCGCGTGCTGTCCAGAAACCGCCCGCCCATGCCATAGCCGATCCCGTCGGTGTAAAGCGCCAGCGCGGTCAACCATGGCGGCTGGCAGATCACCGTGTACCACCAGCCGACCTCGGCCCCGCGCCGGTCATGCCGCCCTGTAAGATAGATCATGTGCCGCCCGTCCGGCGACAGCGAGCACTCGTCGGCCCGGATCGAGCCCTTCAGCCATTGCCCATCTTCAAAACTGTCGTCCGCCCGGTCCCAGAGGATGCAGCGCACCAGTGCCGAGGGCCCGCGCCGCAAGATCACCGTGCGCGTGCTGTCCGCTGCCGTCACGAAGGACAGCGAACATTGGGCAGGCGTGTTCACCGCCAGTCCCCCAACGCGATCTGCCAGGCGGTGATCGCGGCGGCGGCGGCAGTGTCGGCGCGCAGGATACGGGGACCGAGCGTCACCGGCACCACGCCGGGATGGGCGCGCAAGGACTCGGCCTCTTCCGGCGAGAATCCCCCCTCCGGCCCGATCAGGATCGCCCAGGGGCCGTTCCCCTGCCCGGCCAGCGCCTCGGCCACCGGGTGCGCCGTGCGGGCCTCGTCGCAGAACATCAGCCGCCGCCCCTCGGGCCAACCCGCCAGGACATCCGCCAGTTTCAAAGGCGCGTCCACCGTGGGTACGAAAGTGCCGCCACATTGCTCGGCGGCCTCGACGGCATGGGCCTGAAGCCGGTCAGTGCGCACACGCTCGGCATTGGTGAACCGGGTCAGCACCGGGCAGATGCGGGCGGCCCCCAACTCGGCGGCCTTTTCCACGATGAAATCGGTGCGCGCCTTCTTGATCGGCGCGAACAGCAGCCACAGGTCCGGCGGGTCCTGCTGAGGCGCGGTCCGGGCGTCCACCCGGACAGTCACGCGCTTTTTCGCTGCCGCCTCGATCACCGCGCGCCACTCGCCGTCGCGCCCGTTGAACAGCGCCACCTCGTCGCCCGCGCCACGGCGCATCACACCGGTCAGGTAGTGCGCCTGCGCCTCCAGTTGCAACTCGGCCCCCTCGGCAAGGGGTGCGTCCACATAGAGCCTGATTTTCGGCGAACGGTCTGTCATAACGGCCTCATGATCGACCGAGACCCTATAACCGAAACCGCCCCGGACGGAAGGGTGGCCGACGCCGCCGACCGCAACTGGGTGGACCGCTATGCCCCTGCTGCGACGCGCCCCTTCCTGCGCCTGTCGCGTGCCGACAGGCCGATCGGCACCTGGCTGCTGCTGCTGCCGTGCTGGTGGGGGTTGGCGCT